>NZ_JARWKW010000011.1:0-218998 GCF_047445855.1 Rhizobium sp. BR 250 | reverse complement strand
CCCACGTTTCTCTTTCTTCTCATATTCAATTGTCAAAAAACAGACCACTCAAAGCAGTCAAAAAATCAAACCCCCAAGGCTCAAAACCCCGGAAACCAACAAGCATTCAGCTCATCAACTTGATTTATTTAGAACGAAAGACTTCGTCGCCAGCAGCGCCGCCGCCCTCGTTCAGTGAGCGGACTTATAAGAGAACCGCACCGAACAAGTCAACAGCCCAAATTCGAAAAACTTACAAAAACATACAAACGACTGTAATTAAAAGGTAATTTGAGATTTATCGTATAAATTAACGGCTTTTAACGATTTCAGGCTCGCGGGCCGCAAGCTATGATGGGCTTCCCCTATATAGGGTTTGTATTTGGCCCTAACAGGCCAGCGGCCCCATGCGGAAATCAATCGGAAGATGGGCTGAAACGGGCGACCAGCGCATGCGCATTTCCCGGATAGGTAAAACGCACATAGGTGACCGCGCCTGAATTGCTCCAGGTGCGACGCTCCACGACAAGACAGGCCTGCCTGTCCGAAATAGCGAGCAGGCGCGCGATCTCCCTGGATGGCGTTTCGGCGCTGATCCGGTGTTCGGCGGTACTCCATGGCACATGGCCAAGCAGCCAGGGGCCGGGTGCGATTTCGCTGAAGTCGGTTTCAGCCGCTTCCGGCACGGCGGCCAGATTGATGAGGCGCTGTTCGACACAAAATTCGCGCGCGCCCGCGAAATGGATGCAGATGATTTCGAGCAGGTCTGTGCCGGCGGAAACGTCGAGCCTTTCACGATCCCCGCTTTTGGCGCTGCGTCTCGTGCCTTCCAGGACTTTGAAACCATAGTCGAGACCGAGCGATTCAACCTCGGCCCCGATGTCATGAATCTGAAGAACGGCGGACTGGATCTGCGGCTGGCGAACGAAACTGCCGGACTTCTTGCGGCGTTCGATCAAACCGGCCTTGGCGAGCTGGCCCATGACCTTGTTCACGGTCATGCGCGAACAATGATATTGATCGGCAAGGTCAACCTCGAAAGGCAGCCGATGACCCGGCGGCCATTCTCCCGAAACGATCCGGCCCTCGATGTCGCTGAGGATTCGCTGGTGCAGGGTCTGCCCGGCCGATGATTTCGTCACGTCCGAAATGCCTTTCCCCACTGGCTTTTTTCCGTTGCTGCCGAGGCCATATCAGCTATCGAGGAGTTCGGCCATGACCTTGTTAAAGCGACCGGATATTTCACGGCGACGGATATGCTGGCCGGCCTGCACCAGTTTTTTGCCGCGCACCCAGACGGAATCGACCGCGATGCCGCCGGCAAATATCCACTGATCGAGAATCTGGGAAGTTGGAAGATAGGAGACGGCGGACACATCGAGAGCGACAAAATCGGCGCTTTTTCCCTTTTCCACGCCATTTGGCGATGCCAAAGCCCTGCCACCGCCTTCGAGCGCCTGCAGGAAGAGTTTTTCACCCGTGGAACAACCGGCATCGGCGATGACGTTACGCGCCCGAAGCGAGAGGCGCTGCGAATATTCAAGCGTCCGCAACTCTTCCGGTACGGAAATCAGGATATTGGAGTCGGATCCGACACCGTAATGGCCGCCTTCGGCGAGAAAGACCGGGGCCGGGAAGATACCGTCACCGAGATTGGCCTCGGTGATCGGGCAGAGACCGGCAATGGCACCCCTTTGCGCCATACGTTTCGTTTCGGTTTCCGTCATATGCGTCGCGTGGATAAGGCACCAGCGGCCATCGACTGACGCATTGTCCAGCAGCCATTCCACCGGCCGGGCGCCGGAAAAGGCGAGCGAATCGTCCACTTCCTTCGTCTGTTCCGCCACATGAATATGGATCGGCCCACCCTTTGCCAGCGGTTCGATGGCCGCCAGCTCGTCGCCGGTCACGGCGCGCAGGCTGTGCGGCGCGATGCCAAGCATGGCGCCCGGCAGGCTGTCCACCACGGCTTGGGCGCCCTGTATCAGCTTTCCGTAACTGTCGAGTGAATGGATAAAGCGTTTCTGCCCGTCGATCGGCGCCTGACCGCCAAAACCGGAATGGGCGTAAAAGACCGGCAGCAATGTGAGACCGATGCCCGTCTGCGAAGCGGCCGCGCCGATACGCTCGGCCATTTCTGCGATATTGCCGTAGTGCGAACCGTCCCTGTCATTATGCAGGTAGTGGAATTCGCCGACCCGGCCGAAACCCGCCTCGAGCATTTCCATATAAAGCTGGGCGGCGACCGCCTCGACATGGTCCGGTGTCATGGAGAGCGCGAATTTATACATGACCGTGCGCCAGCTCCAGAAACTGTCGTCACCGGGGCCGCGAATTTCGGCAAGCCCGGCCATGGCGCGCTGAAAGGCGTGACTGTGAAGGTTGGGCATGGCCGGAACGATGACGGCGTGGCGCTCATCCTGGGGCTGCGGAGAAACGCCGGTTTCGACGGATGAAATAACGCCGTCCTCGCAGATGATGCGAACATCTTTCGCCCATCCACCAGCCAGAAGCGCCGCGCCCGCGTGAATTGCCGTCATGCCACCCTCTCCTTTGGTTCTTTCCGGCAAGGCCATTTCAAACCCGAAATTGCAGCTTGCCAAGCCGATTATTATGTATATACATTTAACTCACAAAGGAAAGGCGAAAAGCAAATGCCAGGGAACAATTCTACGAAGGGAACGGCGATGGGGAACGCCACGGCTTTGTGGCGCAACGCCCGGCTGGCGACTTTCAATCCTGCCATTGCCGGCATCGGCGCTGTCGAAAATGCCGTCATTGCCGTGCGTAACGGCCGCATTGCCTTTGCTGGCCCGGAAAGCGATCTGCCCGCCGATCTCTCGACAGCCGATGAGACAACCGATTGCGGCGGCCGCTGGATCACACCCGCCTTGATCGACTGCCACACCCATCTCGTCTTTGGCGGCAATCGCGCCATGGAATTCGAGATGCGGCTGAATGGCGCCACCTATGAAGAGATCGCCAAAGCGGGCGGCGGCATCGTTTCTTCGGTGCGCGACACGCGCGCGCTTTCGGAAGAGGCATTGGTCGCGCAGGCGCTGCCGCGTCTCGACACGCTTCTTTCCGAAGGCGTTTCCACCATTGAAATCAAATCCGGTTACGGTCTCGACATCGAAACCGAGCTGAAAATGCTGCGTGTCGCCCGCAGGCTTGAGACGCTGCGCCCGGTGCGCATCGTCACCAGCTACCTCGCCGCACACGCGACACCCACAGACTATAAGGGCCGCAACGCCGATTACATTACTGAAGTCGTTCTGCCCGGGCTGGAAAAGGCCCATGCGGAAGGACTGGCGGATGCGGTGGATGGTTTTTGCGAAGGCATCGCCTTTTCCGTCGCGGAAATCGATCGGGTTTTCGCGGCAGCGAAGCAGCGGGGGCTCCCCGTCAAACTGCATGCCGAGCAGCTTTCCAATCTCGGCGGCGCCGAGCTTGCGGCATCCTACAACGCACTTTCGGCCGATCATCTGGAATATCTCGATGAAACCGGTGCGAAGGCGCTGGCAAAAGCGGGAACGGTGGCCGTGCTTCTGCCCGGTGCCTTCTATGCGCTCAGGGAAAAGCAGCTGCCACCGATGCAGGCGCTGCGTGATGCCGGAGCCGAGATTGCGCTCGCAACGGATTGCAACCCCGGCACCTCGCCGCTCACCTCATTGCTGCTGACCATGAATATGGGCGCCACGCTTTTCCGCATGACCGTGGAAGAGTGCCTGACGGCGACGACGCGCAATGCGGCAAAGGCGCTCGGTCTGCTTGCGGAAACCGGCACACTGGAGGCCGGAAAATCCGCCGATTTTGCCATCTGGGATATCGAGCGCCCGGCCGAGCTTGTCTATCGCATCGGTTTTAACCCGCTCCATGCCCGTATTTTCAAGGGACAGAAGGTTTCCCCATGACCATGAAAACCATCACGCTTCATCCAGGCGCCGTGACGCTTGCCGATCTTGCCGCGATCTACTGGGAAAACGGTTCGGCAAAGCTCGACCACTCCTTCGATGCCAGCATTAAAAAAGCGGCTGCCCGCATCGCCGAAATCGCCGCCGGCAATGCGCCGGTCTATGGCATCAATACCGGTTTCGGAAAGCTTGCTTCCATCAAGATCGACGCCGCCGATGTGGCGACGCTGCAGCGCAATCTCATCCTGTCGCATTGCTGCGGGGTTGGCGCACCGCTTCCTGAAAATATCGTGCGGCTGATCATGGCGCTGAAGCTGGTTTCGCTCGGCCGCGGCGCGTCCGGTGTGCGGCTGGAACTGGTTCGGCTGATCGAAGGTATGCTGGAAAAGGGCGTCATCCCCGTCATTCCCGAAAAGGGTTCGGTCGGCGCATCCGGCGACCTCGCGCCGCTTGCCCATATGGCCGCCGTGATGATGGGCGAAGGCGAGGCCTTTTATGAGGGCGTGCTTCTTTCCGCCGGCGAGGCACTCGCTAAAGCCGGGCTGACCCCGGTGGTTCTTGCGGCAAAAGAAGGGCTGGCGCTGATCAACGGCACACAGACTTCTACGGCGCTGGCGCTGGCCGGTCTTTTCCGCGCCCATCGCGCCGCACAGGCAGCGCTGATTACCGGCGCGCTTTCCACCGATGCCGCCATGGGCTCATCCGCGCCCTTCCATCCCGATATTCACAGCCTGCGCGGCCACAAGGGCCAGATCGACGCCGGTGCAGCTTTGCGCCGGCTGCTCGAAGGTTCGGAAATCCGCGTCAGCCACATTGAAGGCGACGAGCGGGTGCAGGACCCCTATTGCATCCGCTGCCAGCCGCAAGTGGATGGCGCCTGCCTCGATCTTCTGCGCCAGGTGGCCCGCACACTGGAAATCGAAGCCAATGCGGTGACCGACAATCCGCTGGTACTATCGGACAATTCGGTCGTTTCCGGCGGCAACTTCCACGCCGAACCGGTGGCCTTTGCCGCCGACCAGACGGCGCTTGCCATTTGCGAAATCGGCGCGATCGCCCAACGCCGCGTGGCGCTGCTGGTCGATCCGGCGCTTTCTTATGGTCTGCCCGCTTTTCTTTCCAAGAAGCCCGGGCTGAATTCCGGCCTGATGATCGCCGAAGTCACCTCCGCTGCGCTGATGAGCGAGAACAAGCAGATGGCGCATCCGGCCTCGGTCGATTCGACACCGACTTCGGCCAATCAGGAAGACCATGTCTCCATGGCCTGCCATGGTGCGCGGCGTCTGCTGCCGATGACGGATAATCTCTTTGCCATTCTGGGCATCGAGGCGCTTTCCGCCGTTCAGGGTGTGGAACTGCGCGGGCCGCTGAAAACCAGCCCCGAGCTGCAAAAGGCGATTGCCGTGTTGCGTGCAGCGATCCCTTCGCTGGAAGAAGACCGCTATATGGCGCCGGATTTGAAAGCGGCGGCAGAGCTGATCGCCTCCGGCGCGCTGGTCTCAACCATTTCGGGCGGCATTCTGCCGAAGCTGGAGGTTTGAGATGATGGACGTTTTATCCTCCTCCAACTCCGTTTGTGAACTGGGGTTACCCCCGACAGAAAGGGCTGATCGATGACCACCCCTTTTTCTCTTCACCAGGGCACCTCACCCATCATCCTCGGCCTGCCTCACACCGGTACGGATGTGCCGGCGGACATCCGGGATCGTCTGAACGACAACGGCAAAATTCTCGCCGATACGGATTGGCATATCCATGAGCTTTATGCCGGGCTTCTCGACAACGCGACGACCGTGCGGGCCACCTTCCACCGCTACGTGATCGATGCCAACCGCGATCCGGCCGGCGTGAGCCTTTATCCGGGCCAGAACACGACCGGCCTTATCCCGGAAACGGATTTCGACGGAAAGGCCATCTGGAAAGAGGGAGCGGAGCCGAACGAAGCCGACATCGCCTATCGCCTTGAAAACTTCCACGCGCCCTATCACTCAGCCCTTGCGGCGGAAATCGAACGGGTGAAATCCATTCATGGCATCGCCATTCTTTATGATTGCCATTCGATCCGCTCACATATCCCCTTCCTGTTCGAGGGTAAGCTGCCGGATTTCAACATCGGCACGGATATGGGCAAGGCCTGCGATCCGGCGATCGAGACAATCGCCGTCGAGGTGACTGCAGCAGCAAAGGGCTATGACAGCATTCTGAACGGCCGCTTCAAAGGCGGCTGGACGACGCGCCATTACGGAAAACCGGAGACCGGCGTGCATGCCATTCAGATGGAGCTGGCGCAATCCACCCATCTTCAAAACGAGCACCCGCCTTTTGCCTATGACACGGGTAAAGCAGAACGGCTTCGCACCCATCTCAAGACCATTCTCACGCGCATGGAAAAATTTGCGCTCGACACGAAATGATAAGGGGAAAGCACATGAACAATCCACGCCACAATATTCGCGACGTCCGCGCACCGCAGGGCACTGAACTCAATGCCAAAAGCTGGATGACGGAAGCGCCGCTGCGCATGCTGATGAACAATCTCGATCCTGACGTCGCCGAGCGCCCGCATGAGCTGGTGGTTTATGGCGGCATCGGCCGCGCCGCCCGCACCTGGGACGATTTCGACCGTATCGTCGCGACGCTGAAGGACCTGAACGAGGACGAAACCCTCATCGTGCAGTCCGGCAAGCCGGTCGGCGTGTTCCGCACCCACAAGGATGCACCGCGCGTGCTGATCGCCAACTCCAATCTGGTGCCGCATTGGGCGAACTGGGATCATTTCAACGAGCTGGATAAGAAGGGCCTTGCGATGTACGGCCAGATGACGGCCGGTTCGTGGATTTACATCGGCACGCAGGGCATTGTGCAGGGCACCTATGAAACCTTCGTCGAGGCTGGCCGCCAGCATTATGACGGCAACCTGAAGGGCAAATGGATCCTGACCGGCGGCCTTGGCGGCATGGGCGGTGCGCAGCCGCTGGCCGCCGTCATGGCTGGCGCCTGCTGCCTTGCCGTCGAATGTGATGAAACGCGCGTCGATTTCCGCTTGCGCACCCGTTATGTCGATGCGAAGGCGCATACGCTGGATGAGGCGCTGGCGCTGATCGACCAGTGGACCAAGGCAGGCGAGGCGAAATCCGTCGGCCTGATCGGCAATGCCGCGGAAATCTTCCCGGAACTCGTCCGTCGCGGCGTCCGCCCCGATATCGTCACTGACCAGACCTCGGCACACGATCCCGTGCATGGCTATCTTCCCGCCGGCTGGACCGTTGCCGAATGGCGCGCCAAGCAGGAAAGCGACCCGAAGGCCGTTGCCGCTGCCGCCCGCGCCTCGATGAAGGTGCATGTTCAGGCCATGGTCAGTTTCTGGAATGCCGGCGTTCCGACGCTCGATTACGGCAACAATATCCGCCAGGTCGCCAAGGATGAAGGGCTGGAAAACGCCTTCGCATTCCCGGGCTTCGTGCCGGCCTATATCCGCCCACTCTTTTGCCGCGGCATCGGCCCGTTCCGCTGGGCTGCCCTTTCCGGTGATCCGGAAGACATCTACAAGACCGACGCCAAGGTGAAGGAACTGCTGCCCGACAACAAACACCTGCACAACTGGCTGGATATGGCGCGCGAGCGCATCGCTTTCCAGGGCCTGCCGGCGCGCATCTGCTGGGTTGGGCTTGGTGACCGCCATCGCCTCGGGCTTGCCTTCAATGAAATGGTCAAGAACGGTGAATTGAAGGCACCGATCGTCATCGGCCGTGACCATCTTGACAGCGGCTCCGTTGCCTCACCCAACCGCGAGACCGAAGCCATGAAGGACGGCTCGGATGCCGTTTCCGACTGGCCGCTTCTCAATGCGCTGCTCAACACCGCATCCGGCGCGACCTGGGTTTCGCTGCATCACGGCGGCGGCGTCGGCATGGGTTTCTCGCAGCATTCCGGCATGGTCATCTGCGCCGATGGCACGGATGATGCCGCGCGCCGACTGGAACGGGTGTTGTGGAACGACCCGGCCACCGGCGTCATGCGCCACGCCGATGCCGGTTACGATATCGCCGTGGAATGCGCCAGGGAGCAGGGCCTGCGCCTGCCCGGCATTCTCGGCAATTGATCCTCCCACGGCCGGGGATGGGGAACACCATTTCCGGCCGATCCTTCTTAGAGATGGAAACCATGACCCTGCTGCGCGCAAGCGACTACAAGCGAATGCCCTGGAAAAATGGTGGCGGCGAAACAGTGGAAATCGCCATTTTTCCGCCCGGCTCTTCCGTGGAGGACTTCGACTGGCGCATCAGCATGGCAACGGTTGCGAGCGACGGACCGTTTTCGATCTTTCCCGGAATAGACCGCACTCTGTCGATTCTTCAGGGAAACGGTATGGCGCTTTCGATCGCGGCTGGCGATCCGCTGCTGCTGACGAAGGAAAGCCCGCTCCTGCCCTTTCCGGCCGATGTTCCGGTGAACGCGACCTTGCCGTCTGGCCCGATTACCGATCTGAACGTCATGACCCGGCGCTCAACCTTTCGTCATGTGGTGGAAAGGCATTCCGGGCCATTTTCAGGCGAAGCAGCCGGAAACATCACACTTGTTCTCGCGCTGGAACCTCTGACGGTCTCCACCGGCGACAGTAAGAGCCGTCTGGAGAAGCTCGATGGCCTGCTGATGGAAGCTGGTTTGCCGTTCTCCATCGAAGCGGATCAGAGCGAAGACGCGTTTTTTCTGATCACGCTCGAGCATATCTGAAGTCTTTCCAGAACATGTGTCGCGGTTCCGCTTAGACAAGGCGCAAACTGCTAACGCCTCAATCCAGACCTAGCGGATCGGCCACGCGCGGCCAGAGTTCAAGGCTCGCCTTGCGATAGGGCGTTTTTGCCGGATCGGTCGGATAGGACGTCGGAGCCGCTATATAAACGATTTCGGAGGCGATCGGCGCAAAGCCGGCGTGAAAATGGTTGGTCGATTTGACCAGCAGCACATTCTTCTTCGCGAAATCGATGCCGAGATTGGAAAAGATATCCGGCTCATAAGTCTGCGTTCGGCTGGTGATGAGGATAATATCGATCTCCGTGCCGAGCGGCCGGACGACAGCGGCGCGGCCAAGCGTTACGCGGCTATTGCGGAAACTCTGCCAGCCGGCCTCGGCCGTGCGCATCACCCTTATGCGGAAATCGAGCGGCTCCCCGCCCTCGGGGCTGGATTTACCTCCGATGCGCAGATCGATCTCGGCCCCCTCGCCTGCGGCGTGACAGAAAGACACTGCAATCGGATCCCAGATCGTCGCGACGGCAAAATTGTCCATGCCGCGCTCCACCATGCGCCGCAGAATATGAGTGGCGTCGCCGGCAACACCGCCGCCGGGATTATCCCATATGTCCGATACGACGACCGGCTTCTCCGGGTTGTTGCTGCGAAGGTTGAGAACGAGGTCGAGGCCCGATTCCGTATCCAGCATCGGCATCGCGGTCAGCTTGCGCATGGCATAAAGCTCGTGGCCGAGTTTTTCGGCCAGCGCATCACCCTTTGCCTTGTCATTGTCGGTGACGACAACGATCCGGGTCCCCATATCCGGTACGTCGCCGGCCATGAAGCCGTGAATGACGGAAATCGACAGGACACCGTCCTTGCCCTCCATCGCCTTCAATCGGTCGACATAAGAACGCATCGGTTCGCGGCTGGTCGGGTAGATGGTGATCATGCGGCAATCGAAAGTGGAGATGACCGGACTGATCTCCCCCCGAAGCGTACGCAGCGCCATTTCCACGACATGCTCGCCGCGTTCCTCAAAATCCGTATGCGGAAATTCCAGAAATGTTGCCATGATATCGAGATTTTTGACCCGAAGCGCCGTCAGATGGCTGTGCGGATCAAACTCCGCCGCGACCAGCACATCCGGTCCGACCAGAGCCCGAACACGGGACAGGAAATCCCCTTCAGGGTCGTCATAACCCTGTGCCACCATGGCGCCATGCAAGCCAAACACCACGGCATCGACCGGCAGGGCCGCAGCAAGCTCGGCAAGAATGGTATCCCGCAACGTTTCATAGGTCTGGCGCTGGATGAGACCCGCCGGTTCCGCCCAGCAGGAGGTACCTTCGATCACCGTAAACCCTTCCGCCTTGCCGCGACGGCGCAAAATCGGCACGGGTGACGAGCAAAGCGTCGGCGTTTCCGGATGCTCCCCCGGTCCGGCATAAAAAGCCGCGCGAAATGCATCCATATCCGTCGGGACGGGTGAAAACGTATTGGTTTCCGTGGCGAGCGACGCCGTGAAGATGCGCATGTCTTTCGATTCTCGTTGCCGGTATCTGCATTCCCGCAGCTTCCGATTCAAAATTTACTTAGCCGGGTAATTTTACCAGACCGTTCCCCGCGCCGCGACCTCTTCAACCCGCGTTACAACGCCGTTTCGATGAAACACCATCCGGTCGAAAAGATTGCTGACGACGCAGGTGTGGTTCGGCACGACCTGGAGCACATCACCGATTTCAGGCCGACCCCCGGTGCAGCCGGATAGATCGACAACCGCATGCTCTTCAGAAAGCGAGATGATTTTTGCGCCCTCGTAACCCTCGATCAGCCCATAATCGCTGAAACCCAGAAGATCTGAGGTCAGGGCCTTGGAACCGCAATCCAGTACCGCCCGATCGGCGGTCGGCCTTGATACGACCGTGGCGAGAACATGCATTGCGAGATCGCCAGCGCTGCAATGCCCGGCGCGCAGCATCGAACGGTCATTATAGACATAGGTGCCGGCCCGATGTTCGGTGGCGGAAGGAACGAGATGGGCGGAATAAAAATCCGGTGAGCCGCCGCTGGATCGAACCGGGCAATCTACTCCCCTTGCCGCAAGCAACGCCATGGTCTCACGAATGAAGTTTTCCACCGTCTCGGCGCCGCCCGGTGCCGGATAGGTCAAAATGCCCTTGAATGTCAGGCCCGGTGCCGCAACGATCTGTTCCGCAAGCGCCAGTGCCGCTTCCGGCGTCTGCACACCACAGCGCTTGCCGCCCGTATCGCATTCAACGAGCACGGCCAGCGGTCTTTCCACATCGAATGTATCGGCAAGGCCGGCAATCGTCACGGCGCTGTCGGCCACGACACTCAGCCTGCCGATGCGTGTATTCAGCGTCTTCAACCGCGAAAGCTTTACCGCACCGAGAATATTATAGGTGATCAGGATATCATCGAAACCGGCATCCGCGAAAACCTCTGCCTCACTGACCTTCTGGCAATTGATGCCGATCGCGCCCACCTGAAGCTGCTGTTTGGCAATGGCGGGTATCTTGTGTGTCTTGATATGCGGCCGGAACGCCTTGCCATGCGCATCCAGATAGGATTGCGCCCTGAGGATATTGGCGGCGAGCCTGTCCTCATCAATGACGGGCATGGGCGTCGAAATCGCGTTGAGGGCTGTGCCCGCATCAGGCCAGGGATAGCTCATGATCTACTCGCAAAATTGCAAAATCGGAGGCTTAAGCCAGCGGCTTATAGGCGATAACGTCCATTTCCACCTTGGCATCCACCATCAGCGGCGATTGCACGGTCGAGCGCGCCGGCGGATGATCGATGAAATGTTTCTGGAAAACGGCGTTAAAGCTTGAGAAATCCCGCGCATCATCCAGCCAGACATTGACCTTGACCACATCGGCAAGCGTACAATCGGCAAGCGCCAGAACATCCCTGATATTGGCGACGACCTGCTCCGTCTGCGCGACGATGCCGCCAGTCACGACCTCACCGTCGACGGTCGGCACCTGACCGGACACGTAAACGAAATCGCCAGCCCGCACGGCCTTGGCAAAGGGCCGACGCTGTCCGCCCGCCTGATTATCGGCCGTCTCGTATCTTACCAGTTTCTGTTTTTCCACGCGCCCTCGCAAATTATTTTCATAATCTCAGAATATTTCAGCTTTTGTAGCCGATTTTATGGCGCATTTCCATAAGTCATGTAAATTATTTAGCGCACCGCAATCGTGCGCGCATGTCGTACCGTTGGGCCTCATTCTCATTTACAGGCATGAAATACGCGGTTCGCTTACGGAAGCGGGCTCTATCTCAATAGGAATACCGCCCTTCTACAGCGCGCGCCAACCTGCGCAATACCTTCACGCACGGTTCTCCAGCTCGTGACCGGCATGTCGCAAGCTTCCACACACAAGCGCGAAAAGTTTGCCGCGGCTAACATGGCGCGAGATCTTTACCGCCCGCCCGCGACAAGAGGCTATATGTTTCAGCTGGCCCTTTCAGCCCATCAGCCCCGCGCGGAAACCCGATCGATTGTCGAAACGACCTTGTCGGTGACGATCTGCGCAATCTTCTGCGCCTGCACGCGAATATCCGGAACAGCGGTTATTTCCCAGAACCGGCCCGCCGTCAGCGCACCGGCGGCAAACAGACCGAGCCAACGTTTCCCGTCTGTCCGCAACAAACGGGACTCATCATCCACCTCGACCCCCAGCCCGAAGGGATCGAGCACAAGAACCCCGTCATCCCGCATGGTTTCAAGAAGGCGCGAGTGGCCGATACCGGCCCGCTCCATGCCCGTGCAGTTGATGACCCAATCCACCTGCAGCTCCTTCAGCACCTGCGTGTGCCTGCGGCGATAACGCACCGCAATCCCCTCCTCCTGTTCCTCAATCGCGCGAAGGTAACCCGCATGGATCTCCAGAACGCCATCCGAGAGCAATTTCGCGAAAGCATCGGAAACTTCAGGCGCGATGCGGTGCCGGTGAATATTCCACCATGGCAGGGCATGCCGAAGGAAACGGCTGCGTTGCGCCGGTGTAAGGCTCTGCCAAAGCGTTTGCGTTCTTGGCCGCAAACCATCCATCACGGCGCGCCACGGCGTTCCCTCTCCCACCTGCCTGCGCAGGGTCTGCAATATCCGGCTGATTTCCAGCGCACCCTGCGGCAAGTTCGGCTCCGCGGGAGGCGATGGCGGACTGACATGTGGGTGCGGTACTAATCCACGACGGGACAGGACATGGATCGGCCCCTGATGCCCCTTCCCCCGTAGCGTCAAAACCTGATCGATCATCGTCAGGCCTGAACCCAGAATGCAGATGCGATCACCCGCTTTCACTTTGGACAGCCATCCCGGCTGCCAGCAATGGCTGACGATACGGTGTGGCTCACCTTCGTCCTTCGCAACAGTTTGCACCGGCAAACTGGCCGCGCCGACGCCGAGACATAAAATCACATTCTTCGCATGTAGCTGCTCGTCATTTTCCAGGACAAAAGAAAAGCCACCGACACCGTCCGGCCGACAGGCGGAAGCCTTGGCCCGGATGAAATCCACCCTTGCGCGCTGCTCCCTGCTTCTCAGCAGGTTTGCCAGTCTGTCTCGAAGATAGAGGCCATAGTCCCCGCGCGAAGCGAAGGCCAGCGGGTCTCTCGTGATACCGTTCTCTATCAGCCAGTCGACAAAGTCTTGGGGCCGATCGGGAAAGACGCTCATTCTTCCCGCTGGCACATTCAGCCGGTGATAGGGCAACTCCGTACGATAAGCAGTGCCACGACCGAAATCCGATTCATCACCAACGATGGCAATCGACGCCTCCGCCGGCAATGAGGATAAAAGATGAGCGGCCGTACAGATGGCCGAGAAACCCGACCCGACAAGAGCGACATCATAGGACATTCATTCCTCCAACCTGCGACAGTTTAGACAAGCGAGCGGCGGGCGCCCAACTGAACAATACCCTAGTCAACAAGTAGAGATTAAACGCCCGCCAATGTCTACCCCACACTTTCCGCCATTATGATTCATTATATGGGGCACAGATCGAGCCAAAAGTTAGCCGCGGCAAACTTCAGTGGCAGGCGCTAGCCACCCGGAAACAATCCAGCCGTTGCTCCATTATTGACGTCGAGAAAGAAAAGTTAGCCGCGGCTAACCGTCAAACCGTCACAAAAACCAAATGTGATTCTTCCACAATGCCTTAGCGGCACTTTCGCACCTGAGAAAAAAGCCTATTGCGCCAAAAAGAGAATCGGCGCTTATATCTCAGTTGCGGAAAAAACCGCCTTTTTCGAAAAAAACCGCTACTGCAATTTCGAGCGAAAGAAGACCGATGACACAGAGTGCCGATTTAAGACGTGCCGCAGGAGCACCGGACCTGACCAGTCTTATACAACAGCATTCGGCTGCATTGTCAGCCCAATTGCAGGCTCATAATGCAAATACATTTTCACCCCATACCGAAAAGAGCATGCGCCATTTTTCGCCGGCCGAAACCGCACGGTTGATCGGCATTGGCGAGGCCTATCTGCGCCAGATCGCCGCCGAGCGTCCCGAGCTCGACGCAGCGCAGGCTTCCGGCCGCCGTTCCTATTCGGTTGAGGATATGGACGAGATCAGAAAACTGCTTGATCAGGGTGCACGCGGCACCCGCCGTTATCTGCCGCATCGCCGGGACGGCGAAGAGTTGCAGGTCATCGCGGTCATGAATTTCAAGGGCGGTTCGGGGAAAACCACGACCTCGGCGCATCTGGCACAATATCTGGCACTGCGCGGTTATCGCGTGCTTGCCATCGATCTCGATCCGCAGGCCAGTCTCTCCGCCCTCTTCGGCCATCAGCCGGAGATCGATGTCGGCCCGAACGAAACACTTTACGGCGCGATCCGCTACGACGATGAGCGCCGCCCGATCGCCGAGATCGTTCGCGGTACCTATATTCCCAATCTCCATATCGTTCCTGGCAACCTGGAACTGATGGAGTTCGAACATGATACGCCCCGCGCGCTGATGCGCCGCGCTCCCGGTGATACGCTGTTTTTTGCCCGCATCGGCCAGGCCATCGCCCAGGCGCAGAACTTCTACGATGTCGTCGTCATCGATTGCCCGCCGCAGCTCGGTTATCTGACGCTTTCAGCGCTGACGGCCGCCACATCGGTTCTCGTCACCGTTCACCCGCAGATGCTGGACGTCATGTCCATGAACCAGTTTCTTGCCATGACCGGCGATCTTCTCGCGGAAATCGGCAGGGCCGGTGCGCGTTCGGATTATAACTGGATGCGTTACCTGATCACCCGCTTTGAGCCGAGCGACGGGCCACAGAACCAGATGGTCGCTTTCCTTCGCTCTATCTTCGGGGAAAACGTCCTCATCCACCCCATGCTGAAAAGCACGGCGGTTTCGGATGCGGGACTGACCAACCAGACACTTTTCGAAGTCGAAAGAACCCAGTTCACCCGGTCTACCTATGACCGCGCGCTGGAAGCCATGAACAATGTAAACGCTGAAATCGAAGGACTGATTAAAAAAGCGTGGGGTAGGGCAGCATGAGCAGAAAACAGATCTTCGCCAATCTTGGCACCCCGGCCGCAGATAGCAATGACACCGCAGCCGAGCGGTCGCGTCCGCGCATCAGGCCCATTCTCGGCTCTCCTGAGCTCGTGACGGATGTTCTGAATTCACCGGTCGGCATGATCGGCCAGTCGCTCAACGAAGTCTCCGAACGCGCCAAGCGGGCGGAAGAGATCGAAAAGCAGCTTGCGGAAGGCCTGACGATCGTTTCGCTCAGCCCTGCGGATATCGATCCATCCTTCATACCGGATCGCATGCCAGCTTCTGAAGAGGCCGATGCGGGTCTGGTGGAAGCCATTCGCGAGCAGGGTCAGCAGGTTCCCATTCTGGTTCGCCCGCATCCCGATTTCCCCGGCCGTTATCAGGTCGCCTTCGGCCATCGCCGTCTGCGTGCGGTTTCGAGCCTCAGTATTCCGGTCAAGGCGGTCGTTCGCGATCTGAGTGACGAACAGCTGGTCGTCGCCCAGGGTCAGGAAAACAACGAGCGCCGCGATCTCACCTATATCGAAAAGGCGCGCTTCGCCCAGAAACTGCAGATGCGGTTTCCGCGCGACACGATCATGGCTGCCATGTCGCTGCACAAGGGCGATCTTTCCAACATGCTATCGGTTGTCGGCCGCATTCCGGAGGATCTGGTCGATCTCATCGGCCCGGCGCCAAGTGTCGGCCGCCGCAACTGGATGGACCTTGCCGACCAGCTTTCCTCATCACAGGTCAAGGAAGCGGCCCGCGCCTATGTAAAGGATGCGTCCGTTGCTGCTCTGCCATCGGAAGAACGGTTCAAGTCACTGCTCGATTTTCTGAAGCCCAAGGCACAGGCCAAAAAAATGGGCGTCTGGTCTTCGGAAACCGGGGGGCGACTAGCAAAGGTGGTCGAGAGTGATCGCAAGGTGGATATCTCGATCGACAAGAACGAAGCCCCGGAATTTGCCGAATTCGTTCTCGAACATCTTCAGACGCTGTTTGCCGAATACCGGTCCAAACAGTGAGTTTTAACGCGAACGACTAACAGGAGACGCATCACAAAAGAAAAAAGCCCCCGAACGTTGCCGCGCGGAAGCCTTTCTTTGATTTAAGCACCCGAAGAATCTCATTTCCGCGAATCATAGTCAAGAGTCTTGGCATCGAATTTTTCGGTGAGCGATTTTCTTTTGCCTTGTGAAAGGTGAAAGACATGGACAGCACATGTGTAACGACGCCCTTTGGGCGGCGAGCGATGTCGTTTGGCGTCCTCGCAACTCAGTTTGCCGCGCAGAAAACCAGGAAGGTTGAAGCGGTCGACAAATGGAAACTCTATCGTTCGGTCTGTGAAGCCCGGCCTCTGCTCGGTGTGACCGATCGTTCCCTTGCGGTTTTGAACGCGCTTTTGAGTTTTTATCCGAAGAACGAACTTTCCAGCGAAGCCGGCCTGGTCGTGTTTCCATCAAACACGCAATTGTCGCTGCGAGCACATGGCATGGCCGAGCAGACATTGCGCCGGCATCTTTCGGCACTTGTCGAAGCCGGTCTCATCATTCGCAAGGATAGCCCGAACGGAAAACGCTACGCCCGCAAACACAGGGGAGGGGAGATCAGTGAAGCCTATGGTTTTTCGCTGGCGCCGCTTCTTACCCGCAAAGCGGAAATCGAGGAACTGGCCGAGCGTATCATTCGTGAACGGCTCGATCTTCAGCGGCTTCGTGAAAGCATCAGCCTTTGCCGCCGCGATATCCAGAAACTCTGCGAAATGATTGCCGCACGTGGTGATGTTGAAATCTTCGAAGGGTTTCAGACCCGCTACAATGCCATTGCACGCTCTCTCGGCCGCAATTCGAAGCCTGCGGAACTCAAGGAAATCGCCGGTTTTCTGGCATCCTTGCGTGCGGAGGTAACCAACTATCTGGAAAATATTGAAAAATCGGAAAAAACGGGCGGCAATGACTGCCAAAATGAGCGCCTCATAAAGAATTCAGAATCCGAATCCATATCTGAACGGCACGATTTGCGTGAGGCGGTTACGGTTGCACCTGCCAGCACCGCCATCGTCCAGCCAGCATATGCGGCTCCCGTCACCGCAAAAGCTGAACCACCATCGCCAAAGGCTGTTCTTCATAAGCAATTTTTTGTTCCTGATATTGTTTTGGTTTTGAAGGCTTGCCCGGATATCTCGCTCTATGCGCCCGGTGGAGCCATCACCGGCTGGCGTGATCTCGAAGTCGCGACCTCGGTGATCAAAACCATGTTCAACATCAGCCAGTCGGCCTATCAGGAGGCGCTTACCACCTTCGGCCGGCAGGGAACGGCGGCCATTCTTGCCTGCCTGTTGCAAAAGGCGGACCAGATAAGCTCGCTCGGCGGATATCTGCGTAATCTGACGCGCAAGGCCCAGGACGGTAGTTTCGAGGTGCAGACCATGCTTCTGGCGCAGCTGCGCGGGCGTCAGGACAAGATGGAGGTGGACATGGCGAGGTGAGTTCGTGAGGGCCTGTAAAACGTCCCGGCTTGCGGAAAAACCAGTCCGAAGTTACATTAACACCGTTTCCACAGGTACCAGAGATTCGCTTTCAGGCTGCCGACATCAAGAGTCCAGTCAGGGGTTTCCTATGGTTAATGCAAAGTAATGAAAGTTAATTACGATTTAGCTTTCGTTTGCGTTTTTTCCTGATTGGTTTCAATCCCTTGAGTCTGCGTGATTTTTGCCGGGAACTGCGCCGGCAGGGGTAGAATGAGGCGGGTTTCCGTATCAAGCTCACTTCGGAATTCGCGCATGGCGCCGGTTGAAACATGAACCTGCTACCTCCGATGCCGTGATTTGGTTGTCGGAAGTAACCCTTCAGTATGAAGGCAATCTATTCCCCCACCGGAAGCGCGGTGGCTGAACCTTCTGCGGGGTTCCGCGTTTGCCTTGATTGTTTCAAGGGATCGCGGCTGATGATTTTTCCAGATGATGTGGAACTAGCTATCGCTCTCTACATGGCGGACCATGCCTTGCCCCGTCATGGGGCCATTGAAAAACTCGTGAGAGCAGAGCTTGAAAAGACAGGCCATCTGCCCGGCGGTGAAGGACGGCCACCCGAAATTGTCGATGGGCGGCCAAGCGCCGATTATGTGCAATATCGTTCCTATCTTGAAGGCGATAACTGAAAGGGTGGCGGAATCAAAGCAGCCGCAGGCTGTACTCACTTCACAGCACCACATTACGGATGTTTATGTGGTCTGGTCGGGCCGCGTTCTTATCCCGACAGTGTACCGGCGCTGAAAAGAGCGGTGGCCAATGCCTGAGCCGGATCAGGCTTGAACCAGATTGCGCGCCCTATTGTTCCAGAGCTGCAGGCTGCGGGCATAAGCCTCCTCAAAGGGCAGGGCCATATCCTTGACCAGCATCAGCGCGATGGCGGCCGTGGAGATGATGATGGTCTCCGCCCTTTCGTCCCTTGCGGCACCCGTCCACACTGCCCGCCAATATTCGAAGGTGGTGAACATGGTCGGCATTTCGGCGGGCGGGGTTTCGCGGGCGGGAATGAGCAATTCGACATCCCTGCCTTTTGAAAGGCCGAAAATCCGGGTGGCGCGGAACGGTGTGAACTGCGCAAAATCCCGGGTATTGCCGAGAATGGCAAGGTTCTCCACCGAAAGCAGCCGCGCGGTATCGCGGTGGAGCTCCTGATAGGAGGGGCGGGCCACACCGATCATGGTGCTTCTGGCACGAAGCGGATTGAGGAGATGGACGACCGTGTTGAGCGGCAGGCGCATTTCCAGAATACCATGCAGGCCAAGCAGGCTCTGGAATTGCAGAGACAGGCCGCCGATTGGCAGATAGGCGATGCGCTGCGAGGACGCAACCTCCCTCGCCTCGGAAAGAGAATGGCAAAGAGGAATGCCGCAGGCCTGTGCAGCGAGTTCCAGCTTGCCGCCATTGTCTCCCTGGCCGACATGGCCGTGCAGCAGGACGCTATATCCCGCCATGGAAATCAGACGGGCGGAATGCAGGAACCATGGCGCATCGCGATGTTTCGGTGAAATATAGGCTGGCCAGTCGAGATCGACGGATGCGGGTGGTTGCCGCTCCCTGTCGATATGCTGCCACATGGCTTCGATGAAGCCCGCAAGTTCTGCCGCGGTCACGCCGCGATAATGCATGGTAGCGAGCAGTGCGCCGACCTGTATGGGGTCGGCTTCGCCGTCGAGAATGATCGACAGCGCATCCATTGCCTCCTCCTGGGCAAGCGGGCGGCTGTTGCCTATGCCCATCGCCGAGGTCGCGATATATTTTGCGAGCCGGTGCAGCGGATCGGCATTGTGGCCGATGCGCGCGAGCCGGTCGGCAATGTGCTCCGGAGTCGGCTGGCCTTCCAGAAGAACGCTGGGACGAAGCGAAAGCGGTGGCGCCTTCATCAGCACCGGCTGTTCCCAACCGCTTTTATCCGGTGCCGCTGGCCCTTCCGGTTTCTCCTGCGAATACTCGATCAGATTTTCCGCTTCCGCGGCCAGCGAGCGGATACGCAGCCGCATGTTTTCGGCAAAGGGGGTGGGGCGCAGGCCCTGGCCGGTGCGCAGGAAAAGCTGATCGCCATATTTTTCCCGGAGTTGCTGCAATATCCGGCTCATGGAAGATGTCAGCAGTCCCATACCGGCCGCAGCCCGGCTGACGCTGCCTTCCCGTAACAACGCATCGAAAGCGACAAGTAATTTCAGCTGTCCAAGCCTGTCGGGTTTTACCGTGGAGGCTGGTTCTTCTTTTCTCTTGCCGGTTGTCATCTTGCGATTTTTTACTCCGCCGCTTTATCCGGGGAGCCCTTTTTGCAATTTCTGGAATTTAGAACTGTTCGAAAACAAACGCATTGCGCCCGCACCCCCTCCTAAATAAGTGGGGTCTAATTCTCAAGTTAAATGCGGGGGCATAACATGGAATTGAAGTACCGCAGCCAGAACGGGACTGCGACAATAATAAAGGCCGGTGTTTCGGCCGCAATGGCGGGCACTGCTTTGGGTTTCGCTCTGCCGGCTTTCGCGCAGCAGGCATCCAACGGAACCACGGTTCTTCAGCAGATCGTCGTTACCGCATCCGGCTTCGAGCAGAATGTGAAAGATGCACCGGCCAGCATCACGGTCGTGACGCGGGAGGATCTGGAAAAGGGGTCCTATCGCGATCTGACCGACGCGTTGCGGGAAGTGCAGGGTGTGTCCGTCACCGGCATCGCCAATGAAAAGGATGTCTTCATTCGTGGCCTGCCCGGCGCCTACACGTTGATCCTCGTCGACGGCAAAAGGCAGAGCACGCGCGACGCCCGCACCAATGGCAATTCCGGCTTCGAACAGAGTTTCCTGCCGCCGGTCTCGGCAATCGAGCGCATTGAAGTGGTGCGCGGGCCGATGTCCTCGCTTTATGGTTCGGATGCCATGGGTGGCGTCATCAACATCATCACCCGCAAGGTCGGCGATGTCTGGTCCGGCTCCGTCACCACTGAAGGCACGGTCCAGCAGCATTCCAGGTTCGGCAATAGCAGCCAGGTTTCCTGGTATGCCAACGGGCCTATCCTGAAGGATCAGCTTGGCCTGCAGGTCTGGGGCAGGGGCTTCACGCGCGGCGAGGACGGCATTCTGAACGGCACTACGGGCGCCAAGGAATATGATTTCAACGGCCGCCTGACGTTTACGCCGAATGAAGATCACGACATCTATCTGGAAGGCGGCAAGACCCGCCTGCGCCGCGACGCCGAACCCGGCGAGACGCTGGCGGCGACGGATGCCAACAGCACCTACAACACCAATACCCGCGATCACTGGTCGCTTTCGCATACCGGCCGCTGGGGACCGACCACGTCCGAATTCTCGTTCCAGCAGGAATGGGCGGAGCGCACCAATTTCACCAGAAACACCCGTACTGGCAGGGTTACGGAAAATCCGCGCTCGCCGGAGGTCCGCAACACCGTCCTCGATGGCAAGTTCACCACGCCGTTCGAACTATTCGGCAACCACACGCTGGTGACCGGCGGGCAATATTTCGAGGCGCGGCTGACGGACCAGAATCCGGGCCGCCGCGCCGGCCTCGACGAAACCTTCTCCGCAACGCAATGGGCGCTTTTCCTCGAGGATGAATGGCGCATCGTTGATAATTTTGCGCTGACGGGCGGTCTCCGTCTCGATAATCACGAGAAATACGGCAATCATTTCAGCCCGCGGCTTTATGGTGTCTGGAGCGCCACAGATGAGCTGACGATCAAAGGTGGTGTTTCCACCGGTTTCCGCGCTCCTGAAATCCGACAGATCGCGCCGGGTTACGCCTATACGACGGGCGGCGGCGGTTGCAGCTATGGCCCTAGCGGCACCTGCGGCGTGATCATCGGTGACCCGAATCTCGAAGCGGAAAAGAGCACGAGCTATGAAGTGGCCGCTCTTTGGGACAATGGCGACGTTGCTCTCGGCGCCACCTATTTCTACACTGATTTCAAGGACAAGATTTCCAACGCGCTGGTGCTCAATCCGGATGGAACGCCGGCCCGCTGGAGCGAGGATCGCAACTATCGTCTCTGGTACAATTACAACATCGACGATGCGGTCATTCAGGGCGTGGAGCTGACGGCGACCTGGTATGCGACTTCGGAACTGACGCTGCGCGGCAACTACACCTATACGCATTCCGAACAGAAGACCGGTGATTATGAAGGTTTCCCGCTGGCGCGGACACCGAAACATATGGCCAATCTGCGCGGTGATTGGGTAACCCCAATCGATGGGTTGGAAGCCTGGGCTTCGCTGAATTACCACGGATCGGAAATCAATGCCGGCCCGCGCATCGGCACCAACGGCACGCCGGTGACGATCAACGGCAAGTCCGGACGTAAATACGACGCCTACACCACGCTGGATATCGGCGCGAAATATGCGGTCGCTGAAAATGTCGACCTCAATGCCGCCATCTATAATGTCTTCGACAAGGATGTCGGCACCGACGATTTTAACACGGTCATGGAAGGCCGCCGTTTCTGGATCAGCATGACGGCGAAGTTCTGACTGCGCCATCATCGCCGAATTTCAGGGGCGCCCGCCGGGCGCCTCTTTTTTTGCCCATTCGCCTATTGACCTCAACTATAGTTGAGGAATTATACCGGCTGCTCTTCGACGCTTTTCCGCATCTTTCGAGCGGAAATCGTTCCGGAAGCAGGAGCAAGAATGGAAAATACCATCTTCAAACACAGCCTGTCGGTGGGGGATGTTGCGCGCCGCAGCGGTATTGCCGTTTCCACCATCCATTTTTATGAGGCAAAGGGGCTGATCGAGGGCTGGCGCACCGCCGGCAACCAGCGTCGTTATCACCGCGCCGTCCTGCGGCGCATCGCCATCATCCGCATCGCGCAGCGGGCCGGCATTCAGCTCAGCATCATCAGGGACGCGATGGCTGATCTGCCGCAGGACCGGGTGGCGACGACGGCGGACTGGCGAAGGTTTTCGCAGTCCTGGCGGGAAATGCTCCAGACGCGCATCAACAATCTGGTGATGCTGCGAGATCAATTGACCGGCTGCATCGGTTGCGGTTGCCTGTCGCTGGAAGAGTGTCCCCTGCGTAATCCGGACGATGTTCTGGCAGATGACGGCGCTGGGCCGCGCCGCCTCGTATCCGCCGAATGAGCCGATGTCAGGGTTGAGAAGGCCGATCCTTATTCGGTATCGGCGGGAACCCAGACACTGACGCTGCCGCCATTTGTCGGGAATGTGCCTTTGCCGCTCTCATCGAGGGTGATCTGCTCCTCACGGTGATCGAGAAAATCGCGCCAGACCGATCCCGCCCGCTCCGGGCCGAGGTCGGCCTGCTTTTCGCCCGGTTCGCCATTCGACATCACCACCACGCAGCCCGGTGCATCGGCGGTGCCGTGGCGGATAAAGGCGGCGCAGCTGGCATCGTCGAACATGTCCGTCTGGGGACCGTTGGCAAAGCGGCTGCGAGCCTCGATGAGCTTCGGCAGGCATTCGATGGCGGGCATATCGATCTTATACTCGTTGCCGTCATTGCCGGTGTCGGTATAGCTCGTGCCGAACAGATCGGGATAAAAGATGCAGGGAACGCCCTCTTCGCGCAGCAGGATGATCGCGTAGGCGAGAGGCTTGAACCAGGGCTCCACCGGCGCTTCCAGCGATTGCAGCGGTTGCGTGTCGTGATTGTCGACCAGCGTGACGGCATGGTCGGGAACGGCGGAGACAAGCGAGCCATCGAAGATGCTGCGCATGTCGAAATCGCCGCCCTGTTTCGAAGCGTCATGGAAACTGTGGTGAAGGGCGACGTCAAAAAGCATCAGCTGTTTGTCGACCAATTCGAGGTAGCTTTTCAGCGCTTCGAGATCGGGGTGCCAATATTCCGCGACCACAAAAAGATCGGGATCGACCGTCTCGCGCATATGGCCCACCCAATCGCGGAAGAACCATGCCGGAATGTGTTTGGCGGCGTCGAGACGGAAGCCGTCCACCTGTACCTGCTCGAAGAGCCAGCGGCCCCAATATTTGAGCTCCTCATAAACCGTCCGGTTTCTGAACTCGACGTCCGCGCCCATCAGATAATCGAAATTGCCGTTTTCCTCATCGACTTCTTCATTCCATTCGCCGTCGCCATATTCGTTGACGAGACGGAATATGCCGTCTTCGGTCGGCTCCTCGATGTGGTCGACACCGCTGAAGCACTTGAGGTCCCAGATGAATTTGGAATGTTTGCCGTTACGGCCGGGAAAGGTGAAGCGCGTATAGGCGAGCGCTGCGAAATCCTCATCGTCAATATCGGTTCGGTCTTCGGGATTGACGCGGCGAACCCGGACTTTTTCCTTCTCGTCGGCACCCATCTTGTGATTGAGAACCACGTCGTGAATGACACGGATGCCATTCTCTTTCAGCGTCTTGCCGGCATGTTCGAGGGCGCCGCGATCACCGTATTTGGTTGCGACCGTGCCCTTCTGGTCGAATTCGCCGAGGTCGAAGAGATCGTAGGTGTCGTATCCCACCGAATAACCGCCGGCGGCGCCCTTATAGGCGGGCGGCAGCCAGACGTCGGTGATGCCCATTTTGGCAAGGCTTTCGGCCTTTTCGGCCACCTCGCTCCATAATTTCCCCCCGTCCGGATAATACCAATGGAAGAATTGAAGCAAGGTGCGTCCGGCCATATTTCCCTCACGATGGTTAGCAGGTCGCGCCATAAACGGACCGGCGGCGAAAGGGTTCCGCCGCCGGTGCCGTGCGATCTGCGATTGTGAGGCCGGCGCGCCGGCTGTATATTAGCCGGCTATATCGATAAGGGATGCTCCCGCCTGCAGGTAATCGCCTTCCTTGACGATCAGGCGAACCTTGCCGGCCCGGGTGGCGACAATCTGCGTTTCCATCTTCATGGCTTCCATGATCGCCAGAAGATCACCTTCGGAAACCGTGTCACCGTCCTTCACCTTGAAAGATTGCAGTGTGCCGGAAACGGGGGCGGTAATTTCGCCTTCCTTTTTCTCGACCGCAGCACCGGAAGCGGATGCATTGCCGCCGCTGACGCTGCCGAGGCTGGAGAGCAGAATGCTGGGCAGGCCAACTGAAACACGCTTGCCGTCGATCTCGAGATAGGTCCGGGTGATCGACGGATCATCGGCCGGTGCCGGTCGTTCCATGGTGTCGGGCATGGCGGCGAAATCGGTCTCGATCCAGCGGGTATGAACCTTGAACCCATCCGTGCCGATGAAATCATCCGTCTCGATTGCGGCACGATGGAACGGCAGGACCGTGGCGATGCCCTCGATGCGGAATTCCTTCAGCGCGCGGCGGGCGCGGCGCAGAACCTGATCGCGATCCACACCCGTGACGATGAGCTTGGCCATCAACGAATCGAAGACGCCGGGCACGCTGGAGCCGCTGACGACACCGCTATCCATGCGAATGCCGGGGCCGGAGGGTGCATCAAAAACCGAGATCGAACCGGGCGTCGGCAGAAAGCCGCGGCCCGGATCTTCGGCATTGATACGGAATTCCATCGAATGGCCACGGGGTTCCGGTGTTTCGAGGACCCGCAGCTTTTCGCCTTCGGCAATACGAAACTGCTCGATGACGAGATCGATGCCAGTGGTTTCTTCGGTAACGGGATGTTCCACCTGCAGGCGGGTATTGACCTCGAGGAAGGAGATCGTGCCATCGACGCCGAGCAGGAACTCGACGGTGCCGGCGCCGGAATAACCGGCTGCGGCGCAGATCGCCTTGGCGGCCGAGTGGATTTTCTGGCGCTGTTCATCCGACAGGAACGGGGCGGGTGCCTCTTCGATCAGCTTCTGGTTCCGGCGCTGCAACGAGCAATCACGGGTGCCGAGCACCAGCACATTGTCGTGTTTGTCGGCCAGAACCTGTGCCTCGATATGGCGTGGCCGGTCGAGGAAACGCTCAAGAAAACACTCGCCGCGGCCGAAGGCGGCGGTCGCCTCGCGCACGGCGGATTCGTAGAGATCGGCGATCTCCTCCATTTTCCACGCAACCTTCAGGCCGCGTCCACCGCCGCCATGGGCCGCCTTGATGGCGACGGGCAGGCCGTGCTGTTCAGCGAAAGCGGTGACTTCGGCGGCGGAAGAGACGGGGCCATCGCTGCCGGCAACCAGCGGCGCGCCGACGCCGGTGGCGATGCGCCGTGCTTCGACCTTGTCGCCTAATGCCTCGATAACCTTCGGGTCGGGGCCGATCCAGATCAGTCCGGCATCAAGAACAGCCTGGGCAAACTCCGCACGTTCGGACAGGAAGCCATAACCGGGATGCACGGCGTCCGCGCCGGCGCGTTTGGCAATCGCGATCAGCTTGGTGATGTCGAGATAGGTCTCGGCGGGACGCACGCCCTCCAGCGCATAGGCCTCATCCGCCAGCCGGACKAAAAGCGCGCCCTGATCGGGGTCGGCATAAACGGCGACCGATTGCAGGCCGTAATCGCGACAGGCGCGGATGATGCGCACCGCGATCTCGCCGCGATTGGCAATCAGCACTTTTTTCATCGCTTTTCTCCTCGGAATTCTGTGTTTTGGGCCGCGATTTCGGCAAAGGGGCCGATCGGGCGGAATTTGATTCTGGCGTTGACGGGGATCTGCCCGGCAAGATCGAGATGATATTCCGCCACCGCGCCGATGACGGGGTAACCCCCGGTCAGAGGGTGATCGGCGAGGAAAAGAACCGGCTGACCACTATGGGGAATCTGGATCGCCCCTGTCGCGGTGCCTTCGCTCGGCAATTCGGCGCTGTCCTTGCGTTCCACCGGCACGTCGCCGGCAAGGCGAATGCCAACGCGGTTCGATTGAGGGGTGACCTGCCAGAGCTGGCCGGTCAGTGTCTCGATACCCTTTTGCGTGAACCAGTCGGTGCGGGGCCCTAGTACGACATCGAGTGTCACGACTTCGCCGGTTGCCGGTGGTTCAAAGGCCGGAATCTCGCCGATCGATACGCTGGAAAGACCAGACTTTTCGTTCTTAAGCGGCAGGATGGCACCGGCACCCACCGGCTCTGGGCCGACGACAGCCAGTGTATCCGTCGCAAAACTGTCGAGCACCGGCTCGACATCGAAGCCGCCACGGACGGCAAGATAACAGCGCATGCCCTTCGGCGGCTGGCCGAAAGTGACCACGTCACCGGCCTCAAGGGAGACCGGGCCATGGGTTTTGACGGCGAAGCTGCGATCCGCCGTCTTGATCATAACGGAGCAGGGGGCGCCGGTAATGCCAATGACGGCGCGACTTGCGCTTTTGAAGGAAAAACCGCCGAGCGTCAGTTCAAGGCACGGCGTATTGACCGGATTGCCGACGATGCGGTTTGCGGCGTTGAACGCACCGCGATCCAGCGCGCCGGAGGCGGAAACACCCTGGCCGGTCTGGCCGAAACGGCCGAGATCCTGAAAGATGGCGGGCATGGGCGCGGCAAGCACCTCGAAATGCGGGCCGTCTTTTTTCGGTTCTTTCCTGTCCGGTGCCGGGGTAGGGATTTCGACCGTTCTGCCGGCCTTGTCCATATCGAAGAAACGCACCCGGTAACCCGGCTGGAACAGCGCCCCGGGATCACGATCTATATCCCACATCTTGACCGGCGTGGTGCCGATGATCTGCCAGCCGCCGGGGCTGTTTTGCGGATAGACGCCGCTGAAGGCACCGGCCAGCGCCACGGAGCCGGCTGGAATGCGGGTGCGCGGGCTTTGCCGGCGCGGCACATGCAGGGTCGGGTCACCGCCGACCAGATAACCGAAACCGGGGGCGAAACCGCAGAAGGCCACGGTAAACTCGCTTTCGGTATGGCGCCGGATGACCTCTTCGACGCTCATGCCGGTCAGTTCGGCGACGTCGGCGAGATCTTCACCGTTATAGTGGACGGGGATTTCCACGAGATTGTCGGAAGGCGCGATCTTTGCGGAGAGATCGCGGCTTGCGAGCTGCGTGGCCAGCATCTCCGCACCGATCTTTTCGGGGCGGAAACGGATCATCAGGGTGCGGGCAGCCGGCACCGTTTCTTCGATGCCTTCGACCGGGTCACTCTGAAGCGAGGCGAAAAGCGCCAGTGTTTCATCGAGATCGGCGAGTTCGACAAGAATGGTGGTGAGGCTGACGGGGAGAAAACGCATCATATCCTCACGCGTGATAGGCGGAATCGGGAATATCGGTGATGAACATGTGGCCCGGCGCATGGGTGATGGCAAAGGGCACACCCGACGCCATCACGGCGGCCTGCGGGGTCACGCCGCAGGCCCAGAAGACCGGAACTTCACCCGGCTCGATCCGCACCGCATCGCCGAAATCAGGCTTGGCAAGGTCGGAAATACCGATTTCCTCCGGCGCACCGACATGCACGGGCGCACCGTGCACGGCCGGAAAACGCCCGGAAATCGTGGCCGCATCCGCCACGCGCGATGCCGGGATCGGCCGCATGGAAACGACCATATTGCCCTTCAGCCGTCCGGCCGGGCGGCAGGGTCGGTTCGTCAGATACATCGGCACATTGCTCTTGTCGGTCATGTGGCGGATTTCGATACCCGCTTCCACCATCGGCGTCTCGAAGGTGAAGCTGCAGCCGATGAGGAAAGCGACGAGATCGTCGCGCTCCGCCCAGGCGGCCGTCGCATCCGCGGTTTCTTCGGCAAGCTTGCCGTCGCGCCAGATGCGATAGAGCGGCAGGTCGGTTCTCAGATCGGCACCGGGCGCCAGAAGCGTGGTGGGCGAACCGGGATCGGAGACGTCAAGCACCGGGCAGGGTTTTGGGTTGCGCTGCGCATAAAGCAGGAAATCGAAGGCCCAGTCACGCGGCAGCACGATCATGTTCGCCTGCGTGAAGCCGGGTGCGATGCCGGACGTGGGGGCGACAAGGCCATCGCGATAGGTAGCACGGGCCGTTCGTGCGGCCTCGGCATCCGTATGGTTGAGATAAGATGTTGGTATCGTCATCGGCTATCCTTTCAGCGATCGGAAGCGAAGGAGCGGATTGCGATACCATCAGCTTCGAAACGGCGGTGGATTTCCTGGGCGATGGCGACCGCGCCGGGGCTGTCTCCATGCACGCAGATGGATTGCGCCTCGATTTTTATGATGCTGCCATCGATCGCCTCCAGCGTGCCTTCGCGGGCAAGCTGGACCATGCGGTCGGCGATTTTCGCCGCATCATGCAGCACGGCACCGGCTTCGCGGCGGGAGACGAGCTGGCCCTGAGGCGTATAGGCGCGATCCGCGAAAGCCTCGGCAACGACGGCAAGGCCCGCCTTGCGGGCAAGGTCGAGAATGGGCGCGTTGGCAAGGCCCATCAGCACCAGTGAAGGATCGATGGCCTTGATGCCGTCGATGACGGCCTGCCCCTGTTTCGCATCATTGGCGATGCGATTGTAAAGCGCGCCATGTGGCTTCACGTAACGCACCGTGGTGCCGGCAGCTGCGGCGACACCTTTCAGCGCGCCGATCTGGTAAATGACGTCTGCAATCAGCTCTTCCGAGGTTGCGTCCAGATCGCGGCGGCCGAAGCCGACGCGGTCGGGATAGGAGACATGGGCGCCGACAACCACGCCTTTTTCGGCAGCGGCCTTGACGGTGCGGTAGATACCGGCCGGGTCACCGGCGTGAAATCCGCAGGCTATGTTGGCGCTGGAAACGATGGCGAGCATCGCCTCGTCATCGCCCATGCGCCACGCGCCGTAGCTTTCGCCAAGATCGCTGTTGAGATCGATAGCGGCCATGTTTGCCTCCCTTTGATTTTATCAGTAGCCGAGCAGGGCAAAGATCGCGCCCGCCGACTTATAGGCCATATACCAGGTGAGTGCGCAGGTCAGCACGCCAAGCACCAGCAGCCAGCGCGGGTAATGATACCCGTGCATCAGATCAGCGCGTTTCCAGGCGGCATACATGAAGATCGAAAGGCCGATTGGCAGAACGAGACCGTTGAGGCCGCCGACGAAGACGAGCATGGCTGCAGGCGGTGTGGTGATGATGATATAGGCGATCAGCGAGATGGCGATGAAGCCAACCGTTGCCAGATTGCGCTGGCGCTCCGTTATGTCAGGCTTGAAAGCGGTCAGGAACGACACGGAGGTATAGGCCGCACCGATGATGCTTGTCATGGCCGAGGCGAGGAAAACCGCGCCGAAGAGGCGGAAGCCGATATCGCCGGCAGCGGCATGGAAGGCCTGGCCTGCGGGGTTTGCTGCCTTGCCCGAGAGATCGATGACCACGCCGCTGGCGACGACACCGAGGATGGCGAGGAACAGGATGTAGCGCAGCACGCCGGTAATGGCGATGCCGCTCAGCGCCGCGCGATTGACCGCGTTGATATTTTCAACGCCTACCATGCCCTTGTCCAGCAGGCGATGTGCGCCGGCATAGGTGATGTAACCGCCGACCGTGCCGCCGACGATGGTGGTGATGGTGACGAAATCGATGGTATCAGGCAGGAAGGTCTGGCGGAAAGCTTCCGCCACCGGCGGGCCGGAGACATATGCCGCATAAAGGATCAGCGCCAGTTTGACGAAGGCAGCGACGAAAACCACGCGGTCCATGGCGATGCCCGCCCGGCGCGACAGGAAGATGCCGATGGCGGCCAGCGCGCCGATGGCGCCGCCGATCTTCGGATCGAGATCGATCATGGCGTTGAAGCCGAGGCCGGCGCCGCCGATATTGCCGATGTTGAAGAACAGGCCGCCGATGATGACGAGGATGGCAAGCAGGTAACCCGAGCCCGGAATGGCGGCATTGGCAATCGCCGGCGCCCGCATGCGGGTGATGGTGACGATGCGCCAGATATTGGCCTGCACGACGAAGTCGATCAGGATGGAAATGATGATGGCGAATGCGAATGCGGCGCCCAGTTTCACCGTGAAATTCGCAGTCTGGGTGATGAAGCCCGGTCCGACGGCCGACATCGACATCAGGAACATTGCCGAAAGCAAGGCATAACGCTGATTCTTCGCCTTGCGCGCAACCTCGTTCGGGTCGGCGGGTGTGGGCATTTTCTGCTCCATGGATTTTCTCCGCTCCAATCGCAATCCGCCCCTCGCGGATGCTTTATGCGGTCGAGTTTGTCCTGTTCCGTGAAATTGTCAACATTGTTCAACAATAAATAATAATCGTTCTCTCATTTTGTCTATTTGTTGGACGGTATGCGCATGAATTCATCACGTTTTTTTCGTGCTTTGCTAATGCTTTGTGCTATGGGCAGATCATGCCGTGTCCGAACATGCCTGTCACGGAATTCCCGATGCTGCATTGCTCTTAAGAAAGGAGCGCCATGACGGAAACGATAGAGGGTCTGCCGCTTGCGGATCGATTGGCCAAGGGTATCCGCACCCTGCTGATCTCCGGCGAGCTGGCGCCGGGGCAGCGCCTTTCAGAGGCAGCCTTCAGCGAACGTTTCGACGTCTCCCGCAATTCGCTGCGCGAAGCCTTCCGGCTTTTGACCAAGGATGGCCTGTTGCGCCACGAGGCCAATCGCGGCGTGTTCGTCGCCGTGCCCACCATGTCTTCGGTCATCGATATCTACCGTGTGCGGCGCATGGTGGAATGCGGCGCGCTGCGTCAGGCCTGGCACAAGCACCCCGCCATAAAGGCGATGCGTGCAGCCGTCGAGGATGCCAAGGTCAAGCGCGAGGTTGCCGATTGGCTGGGTGTGGGCAGCGCCAACATGAAATTTCATGCGGCGGTGGTCGATCTCCTCGACAGCGCCCGGCTCAGCGATTTTTACGAACGCATCGCCGCCGAACTCAGGCTTTGTTTCGGGCTCTTGAAAGATCCTGAACAGCTTCATTCCCCCTTTGTCGACATGAACAGCAAGATCCTGTCGCTGATGGAGGAAGGCAAGGCGCAGGAAGCGGGCGACGAGATGGAAATCTATCTCAATCTTTCCGAGCGCACGGTCCTGAAGGCACTTGAGCGCGCCGTCGAACACGCATCCTGATATGACGGGCGGCAGGTGGGAAAACCTCCCTTGCCGCTCCGCTCCATTTTTGCCCGCTCAGGCGATTGCCAAGTTTGCTGCGCTGCGTCATCAATGCTGACATGACGCTTCGCGACCTGACCATTCTTGTCATAGACGAAAACGCGATCCGCGCCTCCATTATCGAGGAGGGGCTGCGCGAGGCCGGCTATCAGCGCGTCACTGTTATCCATGAGGTGAACGGGGTGGCGCGCACCATCGAGACGCTGCAGCCCGACGTCATTTTCATCGATCTCGAAAATCCCAACCGTGACATGATGGAGCATCTGTTCCAGCTGACCCGCACGGTCGGTCGCCCCATCGCCATGTTCGTCGATCGTTCCGATACCGCCTCCATCGAGGCGGCCGTCGAGGCGGGAGTGTCGGCTTATGTGGTGGACGGGCTGAAGAAGGAGCGGGTGAAACCCATTCTCGATATGGCGGTCAGCCGCTTTAATGCCTTCAGCCGCCTGCAGCGGGAACTTGCCGATGCCAAATCGGCGCTGGAGGAACGCAAGGTCATCGAGCGGGCCAAGGGCATCTTGATGAAGATGCGCGGCCTTTCCGAAGAGGAAGCCTTTGCGCTTCTGCGGCAGACGGCGATGAACGAGAAAAAGAAGATTTCCGAGATCGCGCAAAGCGTGGTCACCGCGGCCGGTCTGTTGATGTGACGAACCCCCCGGTCGGACAGTGTGGAGTGTAGGATATGGCGGTACCGGAAAAAACGGCTGGATCGGGAAGCGCGGCAACGTCGGCCCTCGGCGCACCCACGCTGGTGGGTAGCGACCGACAGAAAATCCTGCGCGCCGGTTTTATCCCGCTTGTCGATGCATCCGTTTTGATTGCCGCCGCCGAATTCGGTTTTGCCGAACGCGAAGGACTGGTGCTCGATCTCGTCAAGGATGTTTCGTGGGCGAATGTGCGCGACCGGCTGGCCTTCCGGCAATTCGATATCGCCCATATGCTGTCGCCCATGCCGGTCGCCTCCATGCTTGGGCTCGGCTCCAATCCGTCGCCGACGATCACGCCCTTTTCGCTTGGACGCGGCGGCAACGCGATTACGCTTTCGACCCGTCTCTTTGCCCGCATGAAGGCCTTGACCGGGCTTTCCGAGGTGGCGGGAGCGCTCGAAAATGCCAAGGCCTTGAAGCGGGTGCTCGATGATATGCGGGCGCGTGGCGAACCGCCGCCGACGCTTGGTATGACCTATCCGTTTTCCTCGCATAATTACGAATTCCGTTATTGGCTTGCTGCCGGCGGCATTCATCCAGATCATGACGTCAAGCTGGTGGTGGTGCCGCCGCCCTTGACCTCGGATGCGCTCGCTGCGGGGGCCATCGATGGTTTCTGTGTCGGTGCGCCGTGGAACATCGTCGCCGCCGAGCGTGGCGTTGGCCGGATTGTGGCGGCCAAGCAGGATTTGTGGCCTTCCGCACCGGAAAAGGTCATCGGCATGCGACCCGAATGGGCGGAAAGTCAGCAGGAAACGGTCGGCCGGCTGCTGACAGCGCTCGACGCCGCCGCCCGCTGGTGCGACCTGGCGGACAACCACGATGCGTTGAGCCGGGCGTTGGCCGACTCTCGTTATATTGGCGCGCCGGAAAGCATCATCCGTCATGTACTTGCCGGTGAATTCAGCATCGACAGTCAGGGTAACCGACGTGTGATCGACAAATATTTCACCTTCCATGGCGACCATGCCAATTATCCCCGGCAAAGTCAGGCATTGTGGATTTATAGCCAGATGGTCCGCTGGGGGCAGGCGGAACTGTCTCAGGCGGGCGTAGATGCCGCTCTTTCCGCCTATCGCCCGGATATTTATCGGGCGGCATTGGGCGACGGGAAAGCGCCTGACGATGCCGATATCCGCATCGAAGGGCAGGAAGGGGGAGACCGTTTCGTGGATGGTATGGTCTTCAACCCTGCTGACATCGAGGGCTATGTGAACGGCTTTTCCGTGCGCACATCCGCGCCGGTTTCCCCCGCTTCGGGAGAGGCATGATTGGCTTCCCACTTCGCAGGCTGCGCAAATTTCAAGCGTGAATTTTTCCAGTTTGCACAAACGGAAGACAAAAAAATCGCTGATTAAAATTTAATCACGTATTTTGTTTTCGTAAATTACCATCTATTTTCAATATCTTATACTTTATTTTATAAACTGGCACGGCTCTTGCTTCTTCCTGTTTGCACCGGTCAACGGCGATCGGAGCAAGCAGGGCGCGGCATAGGCGCCTTCAGAAGACACAGACGTCGCAAGGTTTTGCTGCCCGGAACACCTCCCGTTCCGCCGGTGCAAACACCGAGCGGCGTTTTTTTATTTTCAGGTTTTTTCGCAAGCGAAAACGTCACCCGCAGAGGTGGCCCAATAAGGGGAACATGCGAATGAAAAAGATATTCTCCGGCGCTGTCAGCCGCCGCACGATACTGAAGACGACAGCCACCGCAGCCCTCGTCAGCGCCGTGCGCACGGCCTTTCCGTCGGGCGCTTTCGCAGCCACTGCCGAGCCGGAAGTGAAGGGTGCAAAAATCGGTTTCATTGCGCTCACCGACGCCGCGCCGCTCATCATCGCGGCCGAGAAGGGACTTTTCGCCAAGCACGGCATGCCTGACGTCGAGGTTCTGAAACAGGCCTCCTGGGGTGCGACGCGCGACAATCTCGTACTGGGCGGTGCATCGAACGGCATCGATGGCGCGCATATCCTGACGCCGATGCCCTATCTCATGCATACCGGCAAGGTGACTCAGAACAATGTGCCGGTGCCGATGACAATCCTCGCCCGCCTCAATCTCGACAGCCAGGGCATTTCCGTCGCCAAGGAATATGCAGAGACCGGCGTCCAGCTCGATGCTTCCAGGCTGAAGGCGGCTTTCGAGAAGAAGAAGGCCGAAGGCAAGGAAATCAAGGCTGCCATGACCTTCCCCGGCGGCACGCATGATCTGTGGATCCGTTATTGGCTCGCCGCCGGTGGCATCGATCCCGACAAGGATGTTTCCACCATCGTCGTTCCGCCGCCGCAGATGGTCGCCAACATGAAGGTCGGCAATATGGACGTCTTCTGTGTCGGCGAGCCGTGGAACGAGCAGCTCGTCAATCAGGGCATCGGTTTTACCGCCTGTACCACCGGCGAACTCTGGAAGGGCCATCCGGAAAAGGCGCTCGGCATGCGCGCCGACTGGGTGGAAAAGAACCCCAACGCCACCAAGGCGCTGCTGATGGCCGTCATGGAAGCGCAGCAATGGTGCGACGAGATGGCGAACAAGGAGGAGATGTCCACCATTCTCGGCAAACGCCAATGGTTCAACGTGCCGCCGAAGGATGTTCTTGGCCGCCTCAAGGGCAATATCAATTACGGCAACGGCCGCGTGCTGGAAAATACCGGCCTGCAGATGAAGTTCTGGCAGGACCACGCTTCCTATCCTTTCCGTAGCCACGACAGCTGGTTCATCACCGAAAACATCCGCTGGGGTAAATTTGCCTCTGACACCGATGTGAAGGCGCTGGTGGAGAAGGTGAACCGCGAGGATATCTGGCGCGCGGCGGCCAAGGATCTCGGCGTTGCCGATCTTCCCGCCTCCACCTCGCGCGGCAAGGAAACCTTCTTCGACGGCAAGGTCTTCGACCCTGAAAACCCGTCGGCTTATCTCGAAAGCCTGTCCATCAAGGCGGCCTCCTGAGGAGGAGACCCGGGGGTCGCCCTTCATCCGCCAGCGCCTGCCGGTCAACAGCCGAGACTGAAGACCGGATGAGGGGCGAGCCCCAGACCGCAACCGAAATCAAGAGGAAATGCCCATGTCCGCATTGGCCCGAAAATTCAAGGAAGAGCCGCAGCAGCCGGTGGCGCAGAAGGCAAACGTCGTGGCGCTTGCACCGAAACCCGCATCGCAGATCGACCCGCGTAAATGGGGCGCCGCTGCCGCGCGCAATGTCATCCCGCCATTGGTTGTCCTCGCCATCCTGCTCGGTATCTGGCAGTTGCTCTGTTCCGCCCCCGGCGCATCCCTGCCGCCGCCGAGCCAGGTTTTCGAGGAAAGCTACGATCTCATCGTATCGCCGTTTTTCCATAATGGTTCGCAGGATATCGGGCTTGGTCTGCGTGTGCTGGTGTCGCTCGAACGGGTGGCTTACGGTTTCGGCCTCGCTGCCATCGCCGGCATCGTGCTCGGCGCGGTGATCGGCCAGTCGGTCTGGGCGATGCGCGGTCTCGATCCGATCTTCCAGGTGCTGCGCACCGTGCCGCCGCTCGCCTGGCTGCCGCTTTCGCTGGCCGCATTTCAGGACAGCAACCCTTCCGCCATTTTCGTAATCTTCATCACCTCCATCTGGCCGGTCATCATCAATACGGCGGTCGGTGTGCGCAACATTCCACAGGATTACCGCAACGTGGCGAAGGTGCTGCGGCTCAACCAGCTCGAATTCTTCTTCAAGATCATGCTGCCATCGGCAGCCCCCTACATCTTCACCGGTCTGCGCATCGGTGTCGGCCTTTCCTGGCTCGCCATCGTCGCGGCGGAAATGCTGACCGGCGGTGTCGGCATCGGCTTCTTCATCTGGGATGCGTGGAACTCCTCGCGCCTGCCAGACATCATCGTGGCACTCGCCTACATCGGCGTCGTCGGCTTCATGCTCGACAAGCTGGTGGCGGCGCTTGGCAAGGTCATCACCCGCGGCGCTGCGGCCAACTGAGAGGGCGACCATCATGAACGCTTATCTGAAGCTCGATCATATCGACAAATATTTCGACAAGGGCGGTTCGCGCGCTGAGGTGCTGAAAGGCATCAACCTCACCATCGAAAAAGGCGAATTCGTCTCCGTCATTGGCCATTCCGGCTGTGGCAAGTCCACCATGCTCAACCTCATCGCCGGTTTGACGAAGGTTTCGGCCGGTGCCGTGCTTCTCGAAAACCGCGAGGTCAACGAGCCGGGTCCGGAGCGAGCCGTCGTGTTCCAGAACCACAGCCTGCTGCCATGGCTTTCGGTCTATGAAAACGTCAATCTCGCCGTCGACAAGGTGTTTCGCAACACCAAGACCCGGACTGAGCGGCACGACTGGGTGATGCGCAATCTCGACCTCGTGCAGATGGCCCATGCCAAGGACAAAAAGCCGTCCGAAATTTCCGGCGGCATGAAGCAGCGTGTCGGCATTGCCCGGGCGCTCGCGATGGAGCCGAAAATCCTGCTGCTGGATGAGCCTTTCGGTGCGCTCGACGCCCTGACCCGCGCCCATCTTCAGGACGCCGTGATGGAAATTCACGCCCGGCTCGGCAACACCATGGTCATGATCACCCATGATGTCGACGAGGCGGTGCTGCTCTCGGACCGCATCGTGATGATGACCAACGGCCCCGCCGCCCATATCGGCGAAGTGCTTGATGTGTCGCTGGCTCGCCCGCGCAACCGTATCGAGCTCGCATCCGACAAGACCTACCTCAAATGCCGCGAGGCCGTGCTGAAGTTCCTTTACGAACGTCACCGCTTTGTCGAAGCTGCGGAGTAACGACCATGACGCAAAAACTCGTCATCATCGGTAATGGCATGGCGCCGGGGCGCATGCTGGAAAACCTGTTCGAAACCGCCCCCGGTCTTTACGACGTCACCATTTTTAATGCCGAGCCGCGCGTCAATTACGACCGCATCATGCTCTCGCCGGTGCTCTCCGGTGAAAAGAGCTATGAGGACATCGTCATTCATAATGACGAATGGTACGTGGCCAATAATGTGACCTTGCACAAGGGCGCGAAGGTCACCGGCATCGACCGGGACAAAAAGACCGTCACCAGCGAAAACGGCATCACGGTTTCCTACGACAAACTGGTGATCGCTACCGGCTCCTTGCCCTTCATCATCCCCGTTCCCGGCCATCAATTGTCTGGCGTACTCGCCTATCGCGATCTCGACGACGTCACGAAGATGCTCGAAATCGCCGAGGGGAAAGGCCGCGCCATCGTCATCGGCGCCGGTCTTCTTGGGCTGGAAGCGGCCTATGGCCTCAAGCGTCAGGGCATGGATGTCACCGTCATCCACCTGATGCCGACGATCATGGAGCGTCAGCTCGATCCGGCAGCGGCCTATCTCCTGGAAAAGGCGCTGAACGAGCGTGGCATCGACATCATCACCAAGGCCAACACCAAATGCATCCTCGGTGAAGATAAGGTCGAAGGCATAGAGCTGGAAGACGGCCGCGTTATCAGGGGCGATATGGTGGTGATGGCGGTCGGCATCCGTCCCGCTTCCGGTCTCGCAAAGGAAGCCGGCATCGCCGTCAATCGCGGCATCGTCGTGGATGACGGCATGATGACGTCCGACGCTTCGATTTACGCGCTCGGCGAATGCGCCGAGCATCGTGGCATGTGTTATGGGCTGGTCGCGCCACTTTATGAATCGGCCCGCGTGCTCGCCGACCGGCTTTGCGGCGGTTCGGCCGAATATCACGGCTCCGTCACCAATACGAAGCTGAAGGTCACCGGCATCAACCTTTTTTCCGCCGGTGATTTCGCGGAGGGTGACGACCGCGAAGAAATCGTGCTGCGCGACGCCACCGCCGGTGTCTACAAGCGCCTGATCCTCAAGGAAAATCGTATCATCGGCGCGGTGCTTTACGGTGAGACGGCGGACGGATCGTGGTTCTTCGATCTGATGAAGAAATCGACCGATATTTCCGCCATGCGCGAAACCCTGATCTTCGGCCAGGCCTATCAGGGAGGGTCACCGCTGGACCCTATGGCGGCCGTTGCAGCCTTGCCGGATGATGCGGAAATCTGCGGCTGCAACGGCGTTTGCAAGGGTAAGATCACCTCGGTTATCACCTCCAAGGGGCTGACCTCGCTGGATGATGTGCGCGCCCACACCAAGGCGTCCGCCTCCTGCGGCAATTGCACCGGCCTTGTCGAGCAGCTGATGACGCTGACGCTGGGCGACAGCTACAACCCCGCCGCCGTGCAGCCCATGTGCAAATGCACCGATCTCGGCCATGACGATGTGCGCCGTCTCATCAAGGCCAAGGGCCTGAAAACCATTCCCGCGGTAATGCAGGAACTGGAATGGAAGACCTCCTGCGGCTGCGCCAAGTGCCGGCCGGCGCTCAATTATTACCTCGTCTGCGATTTCCCCGACGAATATGCCGACGATTACCAGTCGCGTTACATCAATGAGCGCGTCCACGCCAATATCCAGAAGGACGGTACCTATTCCGTCGTGCCGCGCATGTGGGGCGGGGTCACCTCCTCCTCCGAACTTCGGGCAATTGCGGATGTGGTCGACAAGTTCGATATCCCGATGGTGAAGGTGACCGGCGGCCAGCGCATCGATCTTCTCGGCATCGAAAAAGAGGATCTGCCCGCCGTCTGGGCCGATCTCGGCAAGGCCGGTTTCATCTCCGGGCAGGCCTATGCCAAGGGGTTGCGCACGGTAAAGACGTGTGTCGGCCAGCAATGGTGCCGCTTCGGCACGCAGGATTCCACCGGCCTCGGCATCCGCATCGAAAAATTCATGTGGGGCTCATGGACGCCCGCCAAGCTGAAGCTTGCCGTTTCCGGCTGTCCACGCAACTGCGCGGAGGCCACCTGCAAGGATATCGGTGTCATCTGCGTCGATTCCGGTTTCGAGATCCATTTCGCCGGTGCCGCCGGTCTCGATATCAAGGGCACGGAAGTTCTGGGTCTTGTCCATACCGAGGACGAGGCGCTGGAGCATATCGTGGCGCTGACCCAGATGTATCGTGAACAGGCGCGGTATCTTGAGCGCATCTACAAATGGGCCAAGCGCATCGGTTACGACGAAGTCCGCCGCCAGATCATGGACGATGCCGAAAAGCGCAAGGCCTATTTCGACCGCTTCGTCTTCAGCCAGAAATTCGCGCAGGTCGATCCCTGGTCGGAACGTGTCTCCGGCCACGACAAGCATGAATTCAGGCCCATGGCGGCAATCGGTTTCAATCAGGCAGCGGAGTGAGAACGATGGACAGCAACTGGATCGATATTGGCGACATCTCCGATATTCCGCTGCGCGGAGCGCGTTGCGTGAAGACGCCGATGGGCAAGATCGCCGTGTTCCGCACGGCGGAAAATCAGGTTTTCGCCATCGAGGACCATTGCCCGCATAAGGGTGGGCCGCTGAGCCAGGGTATCGTGCATGGGGCTTCGGTGACGTGTCCGCTGCATAATTGGGTCATTTCGCTGGAGACCGGCAAGGCGCTGGGGGCAGACGAGGGCGAGGTGCGGACCATTCCGGTGCGCAATCTGGATGGACGGCTTTCCATCGCGCTTGAAACTTTGATGATTGCGGCGGAGTGAATTGCGATGGCGGCGATGGCGAAGATACCCCCCTCTGTCCTGCCGGACATCTCCCCCACAAGGGGGGAGATCAAAAGCCGCAGACTGAGAGGGCAAGCCCATGCCCGCTGAAACAAAAACCACCTGTCCCTACTGCGGCGTAGGCTGCGGGGTTATCGCTACCGTTAACGATAATGGCGTCGTTTCCGTCAGGGGCGATCAAGACCACCCCGCCAATTTTGGCCGCCTGTGTTCCAGAGGTTCGGCTCTGGCGGAAACCACCGATCTCGACGGTCGCCTCCTCCACCCGGAAATCGCCGGCCGCCGGGTGGCATGGGATGAAGCGCTCGATCTCGTCGCTTCCCGGTTTTCCGAGGCAATTGCCGAACACGGCCCGGATTCAGTCGCCTTTTACGTCTCCGGCCAATTGCTGACGGAAGATTATTATCTGGCGAACAAGCTGATGAAGGGTTTCATCGGCTCGGCCAATATAGATACCAATTCAAGGCTCTGCATGTCGTCCTCCGTCGCCGGCCACCGCCGCGCCTTCGGGGCGGATACGGTGCCGGGAACTTATGAGGATATGGAGCTTGCCGATCTGGTGATCCTCACCGGTTCCAACCTCGCATGGTGTCACCCCGTTCTCTATCAACGTCTTGCCGCAGCCAAGGCCGCGCGGCCGGAGATGAAGGTGGTCGTCATCGATCCGCGCCGGACGATGAGCGCTGATATTGCCGATATGCACCTTGCTATCCGCCCGGATGGAGACGTGGCGCTGTTTACCGGCCTGCTGGCGCATCTCTCGGGCGGTAGTGCGATAGACCGCGCTTATGTCGAAAGCCACACGGCCGGTTTTGAAACCGCGATGTGGGCCGCAAGCGAGCACAGCCTGCCGGAGATCGCCGAGGCGACCGGCCTGACGCTTGCGGAGCTTATCTCCTTTTACGAATTGTTCGAGCGCACGCAAAAGACCGTCACCTGCTACAGCCAGGGCGTCAATCAGTCTGAAAGCGGCACCGACAAGGTCAACGCCATCATCAATTGCCATCTCGCCATTGGCCGCATTGGCCGGCCGGGCATGGGGCCGTTTTCACTGACCGGCCAGCCGAACGCCATGGGCGGACGCGAGGTCGGCGGGCTGGCGAACATGCTGGCCGCCCATATGGCCATCGAAAGTGCTGAAGATCGCAACCGCGTGCAGCGCTTCTGGGCCTCACCTGCCATCGCGCAGAAACCCGGCCTCAAGGCGGTGGATATGTTCCGGGCGGTGGCCGATGGCCGTATCAAGGCGCTGTGGATCATGGCCACAAACCCGGTCGTATCCATGCCGGATGCCGGTGCCGTCGAGGCGGCGATCAAGGCCTGTCCTTTCGTCGTTGTGTCCGATGTCACGGCCGATACGGATACCGCCCGCCACGCCCATGTTCTTTTGCCCTCGCTCGGCTGGGGCGAAAAGGACGGCACCGTCACCAATTCCGAGCGGCGCATTTCCCGCCAGCGCGGCTTTCTCGATGCGCCCGGCGAAGCGAAGGCCGACTGGTGGCAGATGGCGGAAGTGGGCCGGCGCATGGGTTTCGACGCTGCCTTCACTTTTGGTCAGGCATCGGAGATTTTTGCAGAGCATGCGGCTCTTTCCGGTTTCGAGAATGCAGGGAGCCGCGATTTCGATATCAGCGGCATCGATGGGAATTCCTACGATGGGATGGCACCCTTCCAATGGCCGAAAGTCGGCCCCGGCGAGGCTGAAGTGACCCGCTTTTTCGCGGATGGCCGGTTTTACCATGCCGATGGCAAGGCCCGCTTCATCGCCACCGCCTTGCCGAAGACAGGCAGGACATCGGCAGACTATCCGCTGACGCTGAATACCGGCCGCATTCGCGATCAATGGCATACCATGACCCGCACCGGCAAAAGCGCCCGCCTCACCGCCCATATCGCCGAGCCTTTCGCCGAGCTCCATCCGCGCGACGCGCAGGCACTGGGCATAAAAAGTGCTGATCTGGTGGAGCTGGAAAGCCCGCATGGCAAGGTGCTGCTGCGGGCGCTGGTAAGCGAAAGGCAGGCGCGCGGCTCGGTCTTCGCGCCGATGCACTGGAACGATCAGTTTGCCTCGAAAGCGCGGATCGATGTGGTGGTCGCGCCGGTAACGGACCCGCATTCCGGTCAGCCCGCTTCGAAAAACGTGGCGGTGAAAGCAAGGCGTTTCGAAGCGAATGCCTATGGTTTTGCCATTTGCCGCAGCCGGCCCAACGCACCGGATTGTGCCTATTGGGCCATGGCCAAAGCGGATGGCGGCTATCGCATGGAGCTTGCTTTCGAGAGCGAGCCCCAGGACTGGACGCTCTGGGCGCGGCAGGTTTTCGGCATCGACGTCCGCATCGAGCCGCTTGGTTACAACGACCGGCAGACGGGTGACCTGCGCCTCGCCTTCTTCGATGGTGAGACACTGCTTGCGGCATTGTTTATCGCCAAAGAGCCGGTCGCCGTTGCCCGCAGCTGGGCGATATCGCAGTTGAACGAGCGCCACGAGGATTTGCGCATGCGTTTTGCGCTGGTCGCCGGCCGTCCCGGTGCCGGCCGTGCCGATCCGGGCGCAACTGTCTGCTCCTGCTTTAATGTCGGGGTGAACCAGATCACCGCCGCCATCCGTGATGGTTGCCACAGTGTCGAAGCCATCGGCAAGGCGTTGAACGCCGGAACCAATTGCGGCTCCTGCCGCGCCGAAATCAGGGGGATCATCGATGGATGCCTTAAAACCGCAGCGGAATGAACCGGCCCGCATGGAAAGACTGGCCAAGCTGCCGGTCTTCTGGGGGCTCGAGGGCAAGCGTGTGGTTCTGGCGGGCGGATCGGAAGGCGCTGCCTGGAAGGCGGAACTTCTGCTGGCCTGCGGGGCGGAGGTGCATGTCTATTGCAGCAAAGGCGATTTGTCGGGGACCTTTGCGGCTCTTGTCGCAAGAAACTCATGCCTGAACATCCATGACCAGCCTTGGCATCCGGGCATATTCGAAAATGCCGAACTTGCGCTGGCGGATTGCGAAACGGATGTGGAGGCTGAAGCCTTTTATTCCGCCGCACGGGGGGCCGGTGTACCCGTCAATGTCATAGACAAGCCGGAATTCTGCCAGTTCCAGTTCGGCTCCATCGTCAATCGCTCGCCGGTGGTGGTGTCAATCTCCACCGATGGCGCCGCCCCCATCTTGGCGCAGGCCATCCGCCGGCGGATCGAGACATTGTTACCGCTGTCGCTGAAAGATTGGGGCGCGCTTGCCCAGACAATCCGCGAGCGCGCCAATCGACGTCTCGCGCCCGGACCGGCGCGGCGGTCTTTCTGGGAAAAATTCGTCGATCGCGCCTTTACCGAGAGGCTGGATGAGGACACCGAAGAGCGGCTGCTTGCGGATATCGCAACGCAGGCCGCGCGGAGGGAGCCGGCTGGCGGAAGGGTGACGCTGGTGGGCGCCGGACCGGGGGATGCCGAGCTGCTGACGCTGAAGGCAGTGCGCGCCCTGCAGGCGGCGGACGTCATCCTGTTCGACGATCTCGTCTCGGCAGAGGTGCTGGAACTGGCGCGGCGGGAAGCCAAGCGCATGCTGGTCGGCAAACGTGGCGGCCGGGAAAGCTGCAAACAGGAAGACATCAACGATATGATGATCCGTCTTGCCAAGGCCGGCAAACGGGTGGTGCGGTTGAAATCCGGCGATCCGATGATCTTCGGGCGCGCCGGCGAGGAGATTGCGGCACTGGAGGCCGAAAACATCCCGGTCGAGATCGTGCCCGGCATCACTGCCGCAAGCGCCATGGCCTCACGCCTTGGTGTTTCCCTGACACATCGAGATCATGCCCAGTCGGTTCGCTTCGTCACCGGCCACTCCCGGCAGGGAAAGCTGCCGGAGAATATCGACTGGAAATCGCTTTCCAACCCCTCGATAACCACCGTCTTTTATATGGGCGGGCGAACCGCAGCCGGGATTCAATCCTCCCTGCTTGCGCATGGCATGCCTGCCTCAACGCCCGTTGCGATCATGATTTCCGTCAGCCGTTCAAATGAACGGCGCTGGTGCGGTTCGCTCGAGCAATTGGCTGCAGCGATTGAGAGGCTGGGCGCGAACGAGCCTGTGCTGATCGGCATCGGTGATGCGTTTGGTGCCGCATCCCCGGCAGTTTCGGGCCTTGGTGCTGAGGGGTCGGTTGCGGCACCAGTTCAAAGAGCCGGCTAATAAGTTTATCGGGTGGTACGGGCGTGTCTTTCGCGCGTGCCCGCAAGTTGGTTGTTTTTGCCGCCACAAGACCCTCCCTTGACATTGGTTTTTCGTTCGCTCTTCAATAAAACGAAAAATTTGAAAGAGGAGGGAGGGTGAAATGCTGCTCACACCGCGTCAGGATGAAATCGTTGCGCTGGCGAAAGCGAACGGGCGGGTGCTCGTCGATGAGCTGGCGGCGCGGTTTTCCGTCACCCCCCAGACGATCCGCAAGGACCTCAATGATCTTTGCGATACGCGGGTGCTGACGCGCATCCATGGCGGCGCGCTTTTCCCGAGCGGCAATGAAAACGTCAAATACGAGGCGCGCCGGGCGATTGCTTCTGTCGAGAAACAGGCGATCGGGGCCGCTGCCGCTGCTCTCATCCCCAACAACTCGTCGCTTTTCATCAATATCGGCACGACGACCGAAGCGGTGGGCGAAGCGCTGGCGGACCATCACGAATTGATGGTGATCACCAATAATATAAACGTCGCCAACAGGTTAAGGGTATTTCCGGGCATAGAGGTGGTGATTGCCGGCGGCGTGGTCCGGGGCTCCGATGGTGGTATCGTCGGCGAGGCGGCGGTGGATTTCATCCGCCAGTTCAAGGTCGATTTCGCCGTCATCGGCGTTTCGGCGATCGATGAGGACGGGGCTCTGCTGGACTTCGACTTCCGGGAGGTCAAGGTGGCGCAGGCGATCATCTCCAATGCCCGCCATGTCATTCTGGTGTCGGATTCGCTGAAATTCGAACGCACCGCGCCGGTACGCATAGGCCATCTTTCGCAGGTTCACACCTTCATTACCGATCATTGTCCGGTTGATTCCATCCGCAGCATCTGTGCCGATCATGATGTCCGGTTGATCGAAACAGAGGCCCGCGACGCCTGATTCACGGGGCGTCGGAATTTCGTTTGACATTCGTTTTGTCTTCGAATTAGATGGTCGTGCTTTCAATATATCGATGAGGAGAGCATCGATGAAAGCACGGGAGGGTGCATGTCTGACGAGGCAATTCACGATATTTTCGTGATCGGCGGCGGTATCAATGGCTGCGGCATTGCGCGCGACGCCGTCGGCAGAGGCTATTCCGTCGCACTTGCGGAAATGAACGATTTTGCCTCCGGCACCTCATCCGCCGCCACCAAGCTCATCCATGGCGGTTTGCGTTATCTCGAACATTATGAATTCCGCCTCGTGCGTGAAGCCTTGATGGAACGCGAGGTCCTGTGGGCCATGGCGCCGCACATCATCTGGCCGATGCGCTTCGTGCTGCCGTTCCAGAAGGGGGGCGTGCGTCCGGCCTGGCTCGTGCGGCTCGGGCTTTTCCTTTACGATCACCTCGGCGGCCGCAAGCTTCTGCCGGCCACCCGCTCGCTCGACCTGCGCCGTGATCCTGCCGGAAAGCCGTTGAAGCCGATTTTTGCCCGCGCGTTCGAATATTCCGACGGCTGGGTGGACGATGCCCGTCTGGTGGTGCTGAACGCCCGCGATGCCGCCAATCGCGGTGCCCTGATCCTTAACCGCACACAGGTTGTTTCCGCACGGCGCGAAGGCGGCTTCTGGTGGGTCGAAACGAAAAATGCGGACGGCGAAAGCAGGACCCACCGGGCGCGTATGCTGGTGAATGCTGCAGGCCCATGGGTCGACAAGGTTCTGTCTTCGACCTTCGGCAAGAACAATGTCCACAATGTCCGCCTCGTGCAGGGCAGCCACATCATCGTTCGCAAGAAATTTTCCGATCCGCGCGCCTATTTTTTTCAGAATCCGGACGGCCGCATCATCTTCGCCATCCCCTATGAACAGGACTTTACCCTGATCGGCACGACGGATCGCGACTATACCGGTGACCCCCGGGCTGTTAAGATCAGCGATGAGGAAATCAGCTATCTCTGCAGCGCGGCGAGCGAATATTTTTCCGAACCGGTGAAGCCGGCCGATATCGTCTGGACCTATTCCGGCGTGCGGCCGCTTTTTGATGACGGCGCTTCGAAGGCACAGGAGGCGACCCGCGATTATGTGCTGAAAACAGAAGGGGCGGAGGGCGAGGCGCCGCTTCTCAATATTTTCGGCGGCAAGCTCACCACCTATCGGCGGCTTGCCGAACATGCTCTTGAAAAAATCGGCGATGCATTGGGTAAAAAGGGGGAGCCCTGGACGGCGGGTTCACATCTGCCAGGCGGGAATTTTGGTGCCGAGGCCTATGGCGCGGAGGTTACCGCCTTGCGGTCGCGTTATCCCTTTCTCGACGAGCGTCATGCCAGGCGGCTTGTCCGCTGCTATGGCACGGATGCGGCGGCGATGATCGGCAATGCGGCAGATGTGGCTGCGCTGGGCCGGCATTTCGGCGGCACGCTCTATGAGGCTGAGGTTCGCTGGCTGATGGCGCGGGAATGGGCGCTGACGGCGGAGGACATTCTGTGGCGCCGCACCAAGCAGGGGCTTTTCCTGACCTCTGAAGAGGTGCGCGGGCTGGAAAGCTATATCGAAGACATTGCAGGTGAACGCTTGAAGGCAATCTGACGATCCGATCGAAAAGCGGAGGAGGCTTTGGATCACCATGCTTGAATTGCGAAACGTCTCGAAGATGGTGGGTGGTGAATATCATATTCACCCGACCGATCTGACGTTGCAGCGCGGAAGTCTGAACGTCCTGCTTGGACCGACGCTTTCGGGCAAGACGACGCTGATGCGGCTGATGGCCGGGCTGGACAAGCCGAGCGGCGGCTCGATCATCTTTAATGGTGAGGATGTGACAGGCTGGCCGGTGCAGAAGCGCAACGTCGCCATGGTCTACCAGCAGTTCATCAATTACCCGGCGCTGAGCGTTTATGAGAATATCGCTTCGCCGATGCGGGTTGCCGGCAAGGACCAGTCGACCATCGACCGGGAGGTGAGGAAGGCCGCCGAGCTTCTGAGGCTGACGCCCTATCTCGACCGCACACCGCTCAATCTTTCCGGTGGCCAGCAGCAGCGCACGGCGCTTGCCCGCGCCATCGTCAAGAACGCCAATCTGGTGCTGCTCGATGAGCCGCTCGCCAATCTCGATTACAAGCTGCGCGAGGAATTGCGCGAGGAGCTGCCGCGCATCTTCGCAGAGTCCGGCGCGATCTTCGTTTATGCCACGACGGAACCTTCCGAAGCGCTGCTTCTGGGCGGCAATACGGCGACCCTCAACGAGGGAAGGGTGACGCAGTTCAGCCGCACGATCGAGGTCTATCGGCAGCCGGTGGATATAGTGACTGCGGAAATCTTTGCCGATCCGCCGCTCAACACCATCGAGGTCATCAAGACGGGTAACGCCTTCACACGCGCCGACCAGGCGGTGGTTGCCGTGCCGGCGCATCTTGCCGCCGTGCCGGATGGACCTTTGACCATTGCCTTCCAGCCGCATCATCTTTTCCCGCATGCGAAGGACGAGGCACGGCAATCCATCCGCGCGCGGACGCTGATTTCGGAAATCGCGGGATCGGAAAGCTTCGTGCATGTGGAATTTTTCGGCCGGCGCTGGGTGATGCTGGCGCATGGCATCCACGACATTGAACCGGACAGGGATATCGAGCTGTTTCTCGATACAAAACACCTGATGGCCTTTGACGCGAATGGTCGCGCCATCGGCGAAGCGGCCTGAGGGGAGATCGGTCATGGCACGTATCACGCTCGATCATATCCGCCACGCCTATAATGCCAAGGCGCAGGCCGCCGGTGAATATGCCCTGAAAGAAGTGCATCACGAATGGGAGGATGGCGGGGCCTATGCGCTGCTCGGGCCTTCGGGCTGCGGCAAGACCACGCTGCTCAACATCATTTCCGGCCTGCTGCGCCCCTCCGAAGGCCGCATCGCGTTTGATGGAACCGACGTGACCGATTTCGCGACCGAAGATCGCAATATCGCCCAGGTGTTCCAGTTTCCGGTCGTTTACGACACGATGACGGTTTACGACAATCTCGCCTTTCCGCTGCGCAATCGGCATGTGCCGGAAGCGGAGGTCGACCGACGGGTCCGGGAAATCCTTGAGATGACCGATCTCTCCGGCATGGCCAAACGCCATGCTCGCGGGCTGACGGCAGACCAGAAGCAGAAGATTTCGCTTGCGCGCGGTCTGGTGCGCTCGGACGTCAACGCCATTCTTTTCGACGAACCGCTGACGGTCATCGATCCGCATATGAAATGGGTGCTGCGCTCGCAGCTGAAGCGCCTGCACCGCCAATCCGGTTTCACCATGGTCTATGTCACGCACGACCAGACCGAAGCGTTGACCTTCGCCGACAAGGTGGTGGTCATGTATGACGGGCAGATCGTTCAGATCGGCACGCCCGCCGAGCTTTTCGAGCGTCCGGGACATACATTCGTCGGTTATTTCATCGGCTCGCCGGGCATGAATGTATTGCCCGCCAGCATCGAGGGGACGACGGCTGTGGTCGGTGGTCTTGGTGTACCGCTTGCCGGTGCGCCAAAGGTTGACGCGGCGCAACGCATCGAGATCGGCATCCGTCCGGAATTCGTCCGGCTGGAGCGCGGCGGCATGCCGATCAGCATCGACAAGGTCGAGGATATCGGCCGACAGAAGATCGTCCGTGCCCGGTTTGCTGGCCAGAAGCTGGCAATCGTTGTTGCCGAAGACGAGGAAATCCCCGCGGAAGCGGGTGTTCGCTTTGATCCGGCCGCCATCGGCGTCTTCGCTGATTCCTGGCGTGTGAAGATGGGAGCCTGACCATGGAAAAAAGCTGGAACAACAAGGCGTGGTTCATGGTGCTGCCGGTGCTGGTGCTGGTCGCCTTCTCCGCCGTCATTCCGCTGATGACCGTCGTGAATTATTCGGTGCAGGATACCTTCGGCAATAACCAGTTCTTCTGGGCAGGAACGCAATGGTTCGAGGAAATTCTGGCATCGGACCGTTTCTGGGATGCGCTGGGGCGCAATCTCCTGTTCTCCGGTATCATCCTGGCGATTGAAATTCCGCTCGGCATCTTCATTGCGCTCAAGATGCCGAAATCCGGCATCGGCGTGCCGATCTGCCTCGTTACCATGGCGCTGCCGCTTTTGGTGCCGTGGAACGTCGTCGGCACGATCTGGCAGGTATTCGGCCGCAGCGATATCGGGCTGCTCGGCTATTATGCCAATCAGCTCGGGCTGGACTACAACTATGTCAACGATCCGGTCGATGCATGGATCACGGTCGTCATCATGGATGTATGGCACTGGACGAGCCTTGTGGTCCTCCTGTGTTACGCCAGCCTCGTCTCCATACCTGATGCCTATTATCAGGCGGCACGGATCGACGGCGCGTCGCGTTTTGCGGTGTTCCGGTTCATCCAGCTGCCGAAGATGAAGCGTGTTCTGCTGATCGCCTTCCTGCTGCGTTTCATGGACAGTTTCATGATCTATACCGAACCCTTCGTCGTCACCGGCGGCGGCCCGGGTAACTCCACCACTTTCCTGTCCATCGATCTCGTGAAGATGGCGCTCGGCCAGTTCGACCTCGGTCCGGCGGCAGCCATGTCGCTCATCTACTTCCTCATCATCCTGCTGTTGTCATGGGTGTTCTACACCGTAATGACCAGCCACGACGCGGAGACCTGAGACATGAGCGCCTCCAATGTCACCACAGGTGTGGAACGCAACGGCATCGGCAATTCGCCGGTGAGAGCGGCAGCCACAGGGCGTTCCGGCCTCGCCGTCAATGCGCGGCGTCGCCACCATGGGCCGTCGCGTTTTTCCTGGCTGGTGCCGACGATCTATATTCTGCTGCTGCTGGTGCCGATCTACTGGCTCGTTAATATGAGCTTCAAGACGAACACGGAAATCGTGTCTTCCATGACGCTTTATCCACACCAGCCGACGCTGCAGAACTACAGGACGATCTTCACAGATTCGTCCTGGTATTCGGGCTACATCAATTCGATCATCTACGTTGTCATGAACATGGTGATCTCGGTGGCCGTGGCGCTGCCGGCGGCCTATGCCTTCTCGCGTTACCGGTTCCTGGGCGACAAGCACCTGTTCTTCTGGCTTTTGACCAACCGCATGGCGCCGCCCGCCGTTTTCGCGCTGCCGTTCTTCCAGCTTTATTCGGCCTTCGGGCTGATCGACACGCATATCGCCGTGGCACTCGCACATTGCCTCTTCAACGTGCCACTCGCGGTATGGATTCTCGAGGGCTTCATGTCCGGCGTGCCGAAGGAAATCGACGAGACCGCCTATATTGACGGCTATTCCTTCCCGAAATTCTTCGTGAAGATTTTCATGCCGCTCATTGCTTCCGGCATCGGTGTCGCCTGCTTCTTCAGCTTCATGTTCTCGTGGGTCGAGCTTCTGATCGCCCGCACGCTGACGACGACGGACGCCAAGCCGATTGCCGCGACGATGACGCGTACCGTCTCCGCCGCCGGCATGGACTGGGGCCTGCTTGCCGCTGCCGGCGTACTGACGCTCATTCCGGGCGCGCTGGTGATCTGGTTCGTGCGTAATTACATCGCCAAGGGCTTTGCGCTGGGGAGGGTTTGACCATGACGAAGATGCCCGATTTTACCTGGATGGCATGGACCTGGCAGACGGCTGCGTTCTTCGCCGCCATTGCCCTGCTGCTCGTCGGCATGTGGTTCTGGGAATATCTTTCGCCCGGCGGCAATCCCCGCTTCGGCCTTTTGCGCTTCGAGACAACGCGCGGTGACAGGCTGTTCATCTCGCTGCTTGGCAGCGCCTTCATTCATCTCGCATGGCTCGGGCTGGTTGGCCCGAACCTGTGGTGGGCTCTCGCTCTATCCTTGGTCTACGCCATCGGCGTTTTCCGTTTTGTCTAGAGCAGAAAAGAAAGGTGCGGCGGAGGAAAACCGCACCCGGGAGACTTCATGCAATCGCAACCCTTGGGAGGATTGATATGCGACGGCATCTGATGACGACGACGGCAGCCATGCTGCTGGCAATGACGGGTTCCGCTTTCGCCGGAATGGAGGAAGCAAAGCAGTTTCTGGACAAGGAAATCGGCGACATGTCGTCGCTTTCGCGTGGCGATCAGGAAAAGGAGCTGCAATGGTTTGTCGATGCCGCGAAACCTTTTGCGGGCATGGAAATCAAGGTCGTTTCCGAATCGCTCACGACCCACGAATATGAATCCAAGGTTCTGGCTCCGGCCTTCACCGCCATTACCGGCATCAAGGTCACGCACGACCTGATCCAGGAAGGTGACGTCGTCGAAAAAATCCAGACCCAGATGCAGACCGGCCAGAACCTTTACGACGGCTGGGTCAATGACAGCGACCTCATCGGCACGCATTGGCGCTACCAGCAGGTGCGCAACCTGACGGACTTCATGGCCAATGAAGGCAAGGACGTCACCAATCCCGGCCTCGACCTCAAGGACTTCATCGGCAGCGCCTTTACGACGGCCCCGGACAAGAAGCTCTACCAGCTTCCCGACCAGCAATTCGCGAACCTTTACTGGTTCCGTTACGACTGGTTCAACAACGAAAAGAACAAGGCCGATTTCAAGGCCAAATATGGTTATGACCTCGGCGTGCCCGTCAACTGGTCGGCCTATGAGGATATTGCTGAATTCTTCACCGGCCGTGATGTCGACGGCAAGAAGGTCTTCGGCCATATGGACTACGGCAAGAAGGATCCGTCACTTGGCTGGCGCTTCACCGATGCCTGGCTTTCCATGGCCGGCAACGGCGACAAGGGCCTGCCGAACGGCTTGCCTGTCGATGAATGGGGCATCAAGGTCAACGACAAGTCGCAGCCGGTCGGCTCCTGCGTGGCGCGCGGCGGCGATACCAACGGTCCGGCTTCGGTCTATTCCATCGAGAAATATCTTGAATGGCTGAAGAAATATGCGCCGCCGGAAGCGCAGGGCATGACCTTCTCCGAATCCGGTCCGGTGCCGGCGCAGGGCAATATCGCCCAGCAGATCTTCTGGTACACGGCGTTTACCGCCGATATGGCCAAGCCCGGCCTGCCGGTCGTGAACGAGGACGGTTCGCCGAAATGGCGCGTCGCACCTTCGCCGCATGGCGTCTACTGGAAGGACGGCATGAAGCTCGGTTATCAGGATGTGGGTTCGTGGACGCTGATGAAATCCACGCCCGACGACCGCGCCAAGGCCGCCTGGCTCTATGCGCAGTTCGTGACCTCCAAGACCGTGGATGTAAAGAAGAGCCATGTGGGTCTGACCTTCATTCGTGACACCACCATCCACCACAAGAGCTTCACCGACCGTGCATCCAAGCTCGGTGGTCTGATCGAGTTCTATCGCTCGCCGGCCCGTGTGCAGTGGTCTCCGACCGGCACCAACGTTCCGGATTATCCGAAGCTGGCGCAGCTGTGGTGGCAGGCAATCGGCGATGCTTCGTCGGGTGCGAAGACCGCGCAGGCGGCGATGGACTCTCTCTGCGCCGAGCAGGAAAAGGTCATGAGCCGTCTGGAACGCGCTGGCGTGCAGGGCGATATTGGCCCGAAGCTGGCGGAAGAACATGATATCGAATACTGGAACAAGGACGCCGTTTCGAAGGGCAATCTGGCGCCGCAGCTGAAGATCGCCAACGAAAAGGAAAAGCCGGTCACCGTCAATTACGACGAACTGGTCAAAAGCTGGCAGAAGTAATTCTGCATGAAATCTTAAACCGGGGCGGCTTTGCCGCCCCGTCATTGCGTTTGAAAGGGAGTGACATAATGGGCGGTTATATTCTGGCGATCGATCAGGGAACGACATCGACCCGGTCGATGGTCTTTGATCGCGACATGCGGGTCATCGGTGTCGGGCAGCGAGAATTTCCGCAACATTTCCCGGCCTCCGGCTGGGTCGAACACGATGCCGAAGATATCTGGAAAAGCGTGCTTGAAACGATCCGGCTGGCGCTTGCCGATGCCGGTATCGCCGCATCCGATATTGCGGCCATCGGCATCACCAACCAGCGCGAAACGACCGTGCTCTGGGACCGCAACACCGGCGAGGCCGTGCATCGTGCCGTAGTCTGGCAGGATAGGCGCGCCGCACCCATCTGCGAAGATTTGAAACGCCGCGGACTGGAGCCGCTTTTTTCGAAAAAGACCGGGCTGCTGCTCGACCCCTATTTTTCCGGCACCAAGCTGAAATGGCTTCTCGACAGCGTCAGTGGCCTTCGCGAAAAAGCCGTGAAGGGAGAAATCTGCTTCGGCACGGTCGACAGTTTCCTGATCTACCGTCTCACCGGCGGCCGACGCCATGTGACCGACGCCACCAATGCCTCGCGCACGCTGATCTACAATATCGAAGACAACGCCTGGGATGACGAACTGCTGTCGATCCTCGACATTCCGCGCGCGATGCTGCCGGAGGTGCTTGATTGCGCCGCCGATTTTGGCGTGACGGACAAATCGCTGCTGGGTGCGGAAATTCCGATCCTCGGCGTCGCCGGCGATCAGCAGGCGGCTGTCATCGGCAATGCCTGCTTCGAGCCGGGCATGATGAAATCCACCTATGGCACGGGCTGCTTCGCGCTCCTTAATACCGGCACCGACCGGGTAGCATCCACCAACCGGTTGCTGACAACGATTGCCTATCGCCTCGATGGCGTGACGACCTATGCGCTTGAAGGCTCGATCTTCATTGCCGGTGCCGCTGTGCAATGGCTGCGTGACGAGCTTGGTTTCATCTCTGTTGCGTCTGAAGTCAGTGCGCTTACCGAAAAGGCCGATCCCAATCAGCGTGTTTATCTCGTGCCGGCCTTTACCGGTCTTGGTGCGCCCTATTGGGATGCCGAGGCGCGGGGCGCGATTTTCGGCCTGACGCGCGGCACCGGCCCGGCGGAGTTTGCGCGCGCGGCGCTGGAAAGCGTTGCCTACCAGACCTTTGACCTTCTGGATGCCATGCGCAAGGACTGGGCGGGTGACAATGGCAAAACGGTGCTGAGGGTCGATGGCGGCATGGTCGCCTCCGACTGGACCATGCAGCGGCTGGCGGATATTCTTGCGGCACCCGTGGACCGGCCAGTCTTTCTTGAAACGACCATTCTCGGTGCGGCCTGGCTTGCGGCTTCCCGCGCGGGCATCTGGCCGGACCGCAAGGCCTTTGCCGACCATTGGCGGCGTGACCGCCGATTCAGTCCCGATATGGAGGATAGCGAGCGGAAAAACGCCATTGCCGGCTGGCGCGACAGCGTCGGCCGCTGCCTTTCGAAACGGGAAAACTAGAGCATTTCCAGCAAAAGTGCGTCGCGGTTTTATGTTCGGGTAACACGCAGGGAAATCTATACGAAGCTGCCGGGTGCGATGCTCTTGCTCGACACAAGGTCGGAAAGGGCGCGCACCAGCTTCGCATCCGCGCCCTTGCTCGGCTGGAGCACGAATTCCACATCTTCCAGAGCTGGCAGCAAGCCGGGTGCAATTTCCTTGAGGCCGGCCGGCGCCATGCTGCGGGGCTGCACCAGAATGCCCATGCCCGCTCTTGCAGCGGCAGTAAGTCCACTCAGGCTGCCGCAGGTGCAGACGATCCGCCAGGACAGGCCGGCTCGGTCCAATGCTTCCTGCGCTGCCTTTCTGGTAATGCTCGGCGGCGGAAAGGCGATCAGCGGCAGGGCATCCGGCTGGGCGAGCATGCGCTCCGGGTCGCGCGCCAGCCAGACGAGCGGTTCGCGGTAGAGGAAATGCCCGAGCTTGTCGCCGAGACGGCGTTTGGCCAGCACCACATCCAGCTCACCATTGTCCTGCATCTGGTAAAGCACGCCGCTCAGCGAAACCGTCAGCTCCAGATCCACCAGCGGATAAAGCCGGATGAACTCCTCCAGAATGGCCGTCAGGCGGCTGGTCACGAAATCCTCTGAAACACCAAGCCTCAATCGCCCGCGCAGGCGGGTTTCGCTAAACAGCGATGAGACCTTGCTGTCGATATCAAGCATGTTGCGGGCGTAACCGAGCAGCGCCTCCCCTTCGCCAGTCAGCTTCACTTGATGGGTGCTGCGCGCAATCAGACGGCGACCAAGCGCGGCCTCAAGCCTTTGGATATGCTGGCTGACAGTGGATTGGCCAATGCCCAGCCGCTCGGCAGCGAGCGTGAAACTGCCGGTTTGCTGAAGCATGACGAAGCTGGCAAGATGTTGAAGGTTCAGCATTATCTCAAATCATGATAACTGTTAATCTTTGCATCGGAAATCATGATGAGCGATAGTGACGCGCGTTTCAAGCAAAACCGATGCCGGAAAGACCTCCCATGACCCGCTTTTTGCCCGACCGTTTCACCATGATGCTGGTGGCCACCGTGATTTTGGCTTCCATCCTGCCAATCAGCGGCGAGCCGGCGGAATATTTCGGGCTTGCGACAAAACTCGCCATCGCTTTGCTGTTCTTCCTGCACGGCGCGCGGCTTTCGCGGGATGTGGTGATTGCGGGCATTCTGCACTGGCGCCTGCATCTGGCGATCCTGCTTGTCACCTTCGGCCTTTTCCCGCTTCTCGGCGTGGCGTTGGGCTTCATTCCCGAAAGCATCCTGCCGGCCCCGCTTTATATGGGCGTGTTGTTTCTCTGCGTGCTGCCATCCACCGTGCAGTCCTCCATCGCCTTCACCTCCATGGCGGGCGGGAACGTGCCGGCGGCGATCTGTTCGGCCTCGGCTTCGAATATTTTCGGCATGTTCCTGACACCGCTGCTGGTCGGCTTTCTGTTCACCGTAGGCGGCCATGGCGGTGGATTTTCGCTGGATGCGTTCCTGCAAATCTTCCTGCAGTTGCTTTTGCCCTTCATCGTTGGTCAGGTGCTGCAGCCGTGGATCGGTGAGTGGATCCGGGCGCGCAAGAAACTGCTCTCCCCCGTCGATCGCGGTTCGATCCTGATGGTTGTTTACCTGGCGTTTTCCGATGCCGTTATCGAGGGTATCTGGCACACGTTTTCTCTCCGGGATATCGGCGTGGTCATCCTCATCAACATCCTGCTTCTGGCGCTGGTTCTGTGCGTAACGATGTTCGGCAGCCGTCTGCTCGGTTTCGACAAGGCGGATGAAATCACCATCACTTTCTGCGGTTCGAAGAAGAGCCTTGCCAGCGGCGTGCCCATGGCGGGTGCGATCTTCGCCGGCCAGAGCATTGGTGCAATCGTTCTGCCGATCATGCTCTTCCATCAGATTCAGCTGATGGTCTGTGCGGTGCTGGCCCAGCGTTATGCCCGCAAGGCGCATGAAAAGGCCGCGATCGCGCAAACGACGGCTGCTGAAGGTGTGGCTGCATCCGCCCGTTGACGGGATTTCCACAAACAAAAACGGCCCCGTGAAGGGGCCGTTTGTTTTACATGTCAGAAAAGCTTAGTTGACCTGGGCAGGCGAAATCTGGGCTTCGATCGTCTTCGGCGCATCGGCGCTGTCAGACGAGATCGCGATGCGGCGCGGCTTCATGGCTTCCGGAATATTGCGGACGAGGTCGATATGGAGCAGGCCGTTCTTCAGGGAAGCGGTCTGGACTTCGACATGGTCAGCAAGCTGGAAGCGGCGTTCGAAAGCGCGCGTGGCGATGCCGCGATAGAGAAACTCGCCTTCAGTGGCCTTTTCATCTGCGGACTTCTCGGCCTTCACCGTCAGTGCATTGGCGCGGGATTCGATGCTGAGTTCGGTTTCATCGAAACCGGCGACCGCCATGGTGATGCGATAGGTGTTTTCACCGGTCCGCTCGATATTATAGGGCGGATAGGACTGTGCCTGTTCGGGCTGGCCGAGGCCGTCGAGCATCGAAAAAAGACGGTCGAAGCCGACGGTGGAACGATAGAGGGGGGAAAAATCAACGTGACGCATGGTGTCCTCCTTAAGAAGCGACTGTTTGCGGTTAAGTCTGGCGTCCCGTTCTGGCGACGGCCGGACATTGGGCGCGGTCCCGTTCTGGCGACCGCATGAAGGAGATGGGAATGGTCATGCGCGGCGTCAAGGGGGCGTGAAAAGACGAGGGCAACATGAACCATGGCTGAACATCCGGTTCCGGCATCGTTCAGTTTGAGAGCCATAAAACTTCGGTCATCGGAGACATTCTCCGTGGACAGAAGCAATAACGTCCCTTCTTCTTCTGTCTTACTGGCCGGAACCGCGACTGCTTTAACCGACGGTTCCGGCAATTTTTTCTTTGACCTTCCTGCGCCGCCGACCTATCCCGAAAGGGCAGAAAAGCCGGAAAAGACCGATGATCGAAGCCACATTGCGCGCCAGTGAAGACAACCCGGTTCCCGACAACCATACTGTCGGATATTTTACCGGCCATGGCGGCAAGCAGCTTCGATATGCGATCTTTCGTTCCAGCCGCCACATTGCCCGCGGAACGGTGGTGTTGCTGCATGGCAGGAACGAATGCATCGAGAAATATTTCGAGACCGTCACCGATCTGACGGCCATGGGCTTCTGGGTCGCAACCTTCGACACGCGCGGACAGGGCGGCTCCGAAAGGCTCCTGAAAAAACCGGGCGTCGGGCATGTACGGCGCTTTTCAGACTATCAGCGCGATATAAGCCTTTTTCTCGAACAGGTGGTGCTGCCGGATACGCGGCTACCTTTCTTCATGATTGCCCATTCCACCGGCGCGCTCGCGGCACTTGCCGCCGCACCCGGCCTGTCGAACCGGATTGACCGTCTGGCGCTGTGTTCGCCATTCATCGAGCTGGATAACCAGCAATCCGTTCCCGCGCCCGTCATCCGGGTGGTTGCGACGGCCTTGAGCCTTGTCGGTCTGGGAAGGATTCAACTCGGCAAGGATCAGCGTGAGCGGGATTTCGATGGCAATCCGCTGACCTCGGATGCAAGACGTTTTGCCCGAAATCTCTCGCTACACAGGCAGTTTCCGGAACTGTTCATCGGCGCGCCCACGGCGCGGTGGGTCCATGAGGCGCTGAAGACCATGGCGCGGGTGACCCGCCAGGATCACCTGACGAACATAAATATTCCCACCCTCATTCTGGCGCCGATGCTGGATACGATCACGCCTTACAAGGCGCAGGAAGAGCTCTCGCGCAATTTCCGGGCGGCGCAGCTTCTTCCCATCATCGGTGCGCGCCACGAATTGCTGCATGAGCGTGACGTTTTCCGCAAACAGGCGCTGGCGGCCATCGACGCGTTTTTCGCGCCGGAGTGATGGCCGCTTGAGCCAAGCGCCTAGAGTTTTGAGAGAATGGCAAGCGCCTGTTCGTGCACGGCCTTGGAGCCGGCGGCCAGAATGCGGCCGCCATCTTCCGGACGTCCACCATCCCAGGTGGTGATGATGCCGCCGGCCTGCTCGATCACGGGAATAAGCGCGCCGACATCATAGGGCTTCAGGCCGGATTCGATCACCAGATCGACATGGCCGGCCGCAAGAAGGCAATAGGCGTAACAATCCACGCCGTAACGGAAAAGGCGAGCCTGGCCCTGCACCTTTTCGTACAAGGGTCTTTCTTCCGCGGTGAAGATATGCGGGCTTGTGGTGAATAGCACCGCATCCGATAGAGACGCGCAATCACGCGTGTGGATCTTCTTTTCGCCGTCGGGTCCGAAATACCACGCCGCTTCGCCATCGGCGAAATAACGCTCTTTCGTGAAGGGCTGGTCCATGATGCCCATCGTGGCGCGCCCGGCTGACTGGAAGCCGATCAGTGTGCCCCAGACCGGTACGCCGGAAATGAAGGCGCGGGTGCCGTCGATCGGGTCGATGACCCAGATATGATCGCGGTCGAGACCGACATTGCCATGTTCTTCGCCAAGAATGCCGTGCTGCGGAAAACGGTCTTCGATGAGCGCGCGAATCGCGGTTTCCGCCGCCTGATCGCCTTCCGTCACCGGATCGTAGCCACCATCCTGCTTGTTGGTGACGGCAATGCCCGTGCGGAAGCGGGGAAGCGTCTCGGCGCTGGCGGCATCGGCAAGTTTGAAGAAGAAATCCCGATCGGGCAGCAGCATGCGAAACCTCATTGCCTGAATGGTGGCCTAAACTCTGTGGCGCAATGCATAAACCGGAATCACGCCCGCCGTCCACTCATACGGATGCCGGAGCCGGCGTTTCCATATTTTTGGGCATAAGCATAAAAAATAGGCAAAAAATAAAGTGATTGACAATTGTGCAGTGGCTGCGTAAATTCACCCTACAGTCTTTGACTGTAAATACCCTCCTTGGGTGTTTCCTCCCTAGACTTGACCGCGCCAAGGCGCGGTTTTTTTTGCCCGGACACGGCCGGGCGATGCGGGATAACGAGCTGGAATACCGGTAATTCGGGGTGCTATTCGGCGGCGAGCGATGTTTCGATTGCGTATTCCGAAACGAAGGCGCCGAGCTGGCGCATGAAGATTTCCAGCGATGCCTGAATGGCGGGAAAATCGGCTTTTTTCAGAAGCGTCTTTTCATCCACATAAAGCGCCCGGTTGACCTCGATCTGCAGTGCGTGGAGGGATCGGATCGGCCGCCCGTAATGTTCGGTGATGAAGCCGCCGGCATAGGGTTTGTTGCAGACTGCGACGAAACCCAGCTCCTCGAGAAAATGCAGGGCGGCGCGGGAGACTTCCTGGGATGCGCTGGTGCCGTAACGGTCGCCGATGATCACGTCCGGTCTCAGATTCGAGCCGGCGACGCGGATATTGCCCGGCATGGAATGGCAGTCGATCAGCACCGCCATGCCGAAATGGGCATGGGTGCGTGAAAGCAGCCGGCGCAAACAGGCGTGATAGGGTTTGTAGATCGTTTCGATCCGCGAGAGCGCTTCGTCCACCGGCAGGCGATGGGCATAGATATCCATATTTTCGGCGACGATGCGTGGCACGGTTCCGAGGCCGCCGGCGACCCGCATGGAGCCGATATTGGCGTAAGGCGGCAACGTGCCCTCGAACATGCGCGGATCGAGCTCATAAGGCTCGCGATTGACGTCGAGATAGGCTCGCGGAAAATTCGCTTTCAGAAGCGGGGCGCCGATCTCAGGCGCCGCAGCGAATAGTTCATCGACGAAGTGATCTTCGGAGCGGCGGATTTCATGCGAATCGAGCCGCGCCGATTCCAGGAAGGAGATGGGATAACAGCGGCCGCTATGGGGTGAGTTATAGACAAATGGCAGGGTTTGAACGGCAGGTTCCGTTACTTCGAACAGCTCATATTCACCCGTGACCCAGTCCATTCCGTGCCATTTACCATGTCGCAAACTATCAGGATGTTCATGTTGCCAGTTACGGTGCGGCAAGTCCATACTATCGCCCAAGCAGCGCTATACCGATTCACGCGTTCACAGGATATTTACCGTGAAAATCCTATAATCGGGCTAGGGTATTCCAAACATTGAGCAGTTACGGTCACTTATGATGAATCAGAAAATTCTTCTCGCTGAAGACGACAACGATATGCGCCGCTTTCTCGTCAAGGCGCTGGAAAAAGCCGGTTACAAGGTTTCTTCCTTCGACAACGGCGCAAGCGCCTATGACCGGCTTCGCGAAGAGCCTTTTTCGCTGCTGCTGACCGATATCGTCATGCCCGAAATGGATGGCATCGAGCTTGCGCGTCGCGCCACCGAACTCGACCCCGACCTGAAGGTGATGTTCATCACCGGCTTTGCGGCCGTTGCACTGAACGCCGATTCGAAGGCTCCGAAGGACGCCAAGGTGCTTTCCAAGCCGTTCCATCTGCGCGATCTCGTGGATGAGGTCAACAAACTCCTTGTGGCGTAAGGCCTCTCAAAAAACCTTCACAAAACCGAAAAAAAGCAGTTGACGCATGAACCGGTTTTGTGGTCTATCCGCCGCCACGGAGGGCGTGTAGCTCAGCGGGAGAGCACTACGTTGACATCGTAGGGGTCACAGGTTCAATCCCTGTCACGCCCACCATCCGAATTTATGAAAAGGGTTTCTGAGCAATCAGAAACCCTTTTTGCGTTTCTGGCTCAGCCATGGTCCAGCCCTTCTTATCCGTGAGCAAACCTATAGCCGATGCGGCACTCGCTATTCACGCTGGCCACATGGTCGCTGGTGATCGGCTTTTTCGCTTAATGCTCTTTTGCAATAAATTTCACAATACAAAATAAAATTCAAAGCCGTTGACGTGCCCAGTTTTTCCCGTTATCTCAGTGGTCATGCAATAAATTACGCATAGTAAAATTTATTGCGGACTAAGTCATTGTCCTTGGGAGGGGAATATGTTGGCTTTTCTGAAATCGACCGCTGCCGCGGGTGTTTTGACCGTGGCGATGACCGCTGGTGCCACTTCGCCGGCGGCTGCCGCGGGTAAATTCGCGTGCGAGCCGGGTGAGACCTATGTGATGAACGTCATGGTTTCCAGCCACCCTTATTGGGTGCCGGTCTTCGAGGGGTTCAAGCAGGCCGCCAAGGCGCTTGGCTGCGAGGCCGTCTTCACCGGTACGCCGGAATATGACATCACCAAGCAGATCGCGTCCTTCGAGCAGGAGCTGGTGAAGAAGCCGAAAGGCATCCTGCTGCACCCGATGCAGGCGGATCCCTTTATCGAACCCATCAACAAGGCAATTGCGTCCGGTGTTTCCGTGACGACCTTCGCGGCGGATTCCCCGAAGTCGAAGCGCACCGCCTATATCACTTCGGACAATGTTGCCGAGGCGAAATTTGCGGCCGATGAAATCGTCAAGAAGCTCGGTGAAAAGGGTGAATATGCGGTTCTGGAAAATCCGGGCCAGAGCAATCACGATCTGCGCGTCACCGCCCTCATCGACTATATGGGGCGTACCTATCCTCAGATGAAGCTGGTTGGCAGGCAGGCCACAAACCAGGACGCCAATGTCGCCTATCAGGCGGTCGGCGCTCTCCTGCAGGCAAACCCCAATCTGGGCGCGCTCTGGATTCCGGAAGCCGGTTCTGCCGAAGGTGCGACGACTGCGGTTCTGGAAGCGAAAAAGAAAGTGCTCATCCTGCACGCGGATATCACGCCGGCAACGCTGGAACACATCAAGCAGGGCAATATCTACATGTCCATCAATCCCAATCAGGGGGTTCAGGGTTTCATGGGTTTCATGAACACGTTTCTGGGCGCCCATTCGGACCTGATCGATCCATTCAACGACTATAAGGTTTCCGGCTTCAATCCGATGCAGGTACCTTCGATGGATAATGGTTTCGCTGTCATCACCAAGGCGAATGCCGCTTCCTTCGATCTCAATGAGTATATGAAAGGACGCTGACGCGTCGCTCTTGAAAAACCGGCGGGGTTTTTTGGCCTCGCCGGTCACAGGGGAAGCAGGTTCGGGAGGGCGTTATGGGTGAGGTCATCCTCAGCATGACGAATATTCACAAGGCGTTCGGGCCCGTGCGGGCGTTGCGCAGTGCCGCACTTGAATTGCGGCGCGGCGAAATCCACGCACTCGCCGGTGAAAACGGCGCCGGCAAATCGACGTTGATGCATATCATCGACGGCATTCTGCAGCCAGATGGCGGAGAAATCCTGCTGGATGGCAAGCCGGTCCGCATATCTTCACCCAACGCGGCGAACCGACTGGGCATCGGTTTCGTGCATCAGGAGATCGCACTCTGCCCGGAGATTTCGGTCGCCGAAAACATGTACATGTCGGAGACCGGCCAGAGCCGCTCCTGGTTCATGAATTATAGCGATCTGGAAAAACGGGCGGCAACGGTGCTGCGGGAGATCGGCGATATCGATCCCGCTCGTCGGGCGGGCGACCTGTCGATTTCGCAGCAGCAGATCGTCGAGATCGCCAAGGCGCTGACGCTGGATTGCCGTATCCTGATCCTCGACGAGCCGACGGCGGCGCTGACCGAGACCGAGGCACAGACGCTTTTCAAGATCATGCACCGGCTGGCGGCACGCGGCATTGCCATCATCTATATCTCCCACCGCATGGCGGAGATTTTCGAACATTGCGACCGCATCACTGTCATGCGCGACGGCTGCCATATCAGGACGGAGAATATTGCCGATATCTCCCCGGAAGAGGTGGTCAACAGCATGGTCGGGCGCGTACTCGACAAGCTCTATCCGGCGAAACTGGCGGATGATGAAAAATCGGATGAGGTCATTCTTTCGGTTCGGGGCTTGAACGAAGGAAAACGTGTTTTCGACGTCGATTTCGACCTGCGTCGCGGCGAAATCTTAGGATTTGCCGGGCTTATCGGTGCCGGCCGCAGTGAGATTGCGCGGGCTGTCTGCCGGCTGGAAGGAAAACCGAAAGGCGAGGTCGCACTGCGCGGCCGGCCGCTGAAGCTTAGGGATTATCGCGACAGCATCCGGGAGGGGATCGTTTATCTCTCCGAGGACCGCAAGGGTGACGGATTGTTCCTCAACATGTCCATCGCTTCCAATGTCTCGGCGCTCGATATCGGCAGGATATCGAACGGCATGGGCTTTATCGAGCGGCGCAAGGAGATGAAGCGTGCCGATGAGCTGGGACGCCGGCTGAAACTGCGGGCGAACAGCGTCGGTGACGCGGTATCGACCTTGAGCGGCGGTAACCAGCAGAAGGTAGCGCTGGCCAAGATGCTGTCGGTGGAACCCGAGGTCATCTTTCTGGATGAGCCGACCCGCGGGGTGGATGTGGGCGCCAAGGCCGAAATCCACCGCCAGATCCGGGAACTGGCGCGTGAAGGGGTTGGCGTGGTCGTCATCTCCTCGGAATTGCCGGAACTCATCGGTGTCAGCGATCGTGTGCTTGTCGTGCGCGAGGGGCGCATTACCGGCGAGGTCGAGGGGGACGACATGACGGAGGAAAAGATCATGCAGCTCGCATCGATCAATATCATGCAGAATGCGGCGGAAGCCTGAGGGAGCGGGAAAATGGCAACATCGGAAACACCTTCAAGCCTTGCCGAGACGGCGGTTCGCCGCACGGCCTGGTGGGAGCCTGCGATCAAGGCGCGCGAAACCGGGCTGATCGTCATCATTCTCGCCCTTTTTGCAGTGATGTCCTTCATCTCGCCCTACTTCCTGACGGTGGACAATCTGCGGGCCATGGCCATGGTCTTCGCCATCGAAAGCATCGTCGTGGTGGGCATGACGATCCTGTTGATCTCTGGTGGTATCGATCTTTCCGTGGGGTCCGTTACAGCACTTGCGATGGTGGCGGCCGGCTGGCTGTTCCTCAACGGTGTCGATCCCTGGGTCGCGGCGGGTCTTGCAATCTGCCTTACGACATTGGTCGGCATGGTCATGGGATTTTTGACCACCGTCGTCGGTCTGCATCATTTCATCGTGTCGCTCGGCGTCATGGTCATTGCACGCGGGGTATGCCTGCTGGCAACCGGCGGGCGGCCGCTCGGGCTCTATTCCCTGCCGCCGGAATTCAAGTTCATCGGCCAGGGCGCGCTTGGCGGCATTCCGCTGGTGCTCATCATCTTCGCGATTGTGGTCGTTGTCTTCGACCTGCTGCTGCGGCGCACGACCGCCTTCCGCAAGGTGTTTTATACCGGCAGCAATCCCAAGGCGGCGGCCTATTCCGGTATCCGCGTCGGCCGGGTGGTGTTTGCCACCACCACGCTTTGCTCGATGTTGTGCGGCATTGCCGGTGTCATCTACATGGCGCGTTTCGGGTCCGCCCAGCCGAGCTTCGGCGTCGGCATGGAGCTTAATGTCATTGCTGCGGCGGTCATCGGCGGCGCGAGCCTTTCCGGCGGCTCGGGCACCATTCTGGGTGCAATCCTCGGCGCGATCCTTTTGTCCGTCGTTTCCAGCTCGCTTGCCTTGCTCAACGTGTCTGTCTACTGGCAGGACATCATCAGGGGAAGCATATTGCTGGCTGCGGTCCTGTTCGACCACTATCTGGTCAGGCGCCGCCGTTGAGCGCCCTTCGCTCGCCCGAGGGTAACTGGAGAAAGACGATCATGCTGGATATCAAGGACGATTTCGATCAACAGCGACAGATGTATTCCGTCCTGGTGCTGCATTTCATCGAGGGAGTGAAGCAGTCGGAGATCGCCGAGCGTATGAACCTTTCCCATACCAAGGTGAACCGTATGATCGCGGCGGGCCGCAAGGCGGGCATGGTGAAGATCACCATCGCCAGTCCCTATCAGCGGCTGGTTGACCTCGAAAACGAGATTAGCCGCCGGTTCGGACTCGCGCAGTCGGTGGTGACGCCAACGGTCTCCGACAATCCGGAAACCGTGCTGCAGATGGTCGGGCGGGTGGCGGCCAACCATTTGCTGGAGACAATCCGGGATGGCGACGTGATTGCGATTACCGGCGGCAAGGCGGTAAGCGCCGTCGTTGATAATCTGGAGGCGGAGCGGCGTTTCGATGTGCGGGTGGTGCCGCTGACCGGCGGCGTGCAGGGCAAGCATTATACGGACGTCAATCATCTCGCCACGCAGCTTGCGGAAAAGCTCGGCGGCAGCGCCTCGCTCCTGCATGCGCCGCTGTTTGCCGAGGATGAGGAACAGCGCGATCTTTTGATGAATGTCGCATCGATCCGCGAAGTTTTCGATCTGGCGCGGCAGGCGCAGGTGGCACTGGTCGGCATCGGTTCCGTGGAGGCTCCGGGCTCCGGTTATTACGATCTCCTGCCGGATGCGGCACGTGGCGGACAGGCGCTGATGGATGTGGGCATTGCCGGCGAATTCCTTGCCCATCTCACCATGGCGGACGGGCAACTGGCGCAGATCGATCTCAACTCACGCGTGGTGGCGCTGGACCCCCGGCAGCTTGCCCGGTGCCCGAACATCATCGGCGTGGCGGCTGGCGCGATCAAGGCCGGACCGGTGGCGGCCACGCTTGCCGGCCGTTATCTGACCTCGCTCGTCGTGGATGAGGCGATTGCCGGTTATTTATTGAATCAAGGGGAAGGGGAAACGTCGTGACGGAGAACGCAATATTGACCCGGACGATCGGCGGCAGCGGCATCAGCGCATCCGCCGTGGGGTTGGGCACCTGGGCCATCGGCGGCTGGATGTGGGGCGGCACGGATGAGCGGCAATCCATCGCCGCCATAGAGGCCTCTATCGATGCCGGCATTTCCCTGATCGATACCGCCCCGGCCTATGGCATGGGGCTTGCGGAAACCATCGTTGGCAAGGCGATTGCTGGCCGGCGCGACAAGGTGGTGCTGGTCACCAAATGTGGTCTCGTCTGGCATGTCAACGAGGGTGCCTATTTCTTCCATCAGGATGGTAAGCCCGTTCACCGTTATCTCGGCGCTGCTTCGATCCGTTACGAGGTCGAAGAAAGCCTGAAGCGGCTCGGAACCGACTATATCGACCATTACGTCACCCATTGGCAGGACGCCACGACGCCGGTTGCCGAGACGGTCGAGGCTTTGGTTCGGCTGAAGGAGGAGGGGAAGATCCGCTCTATCGGCGCAAGCAACGTCTCGCCGGGTGATCTGGAGGCTTATATTGCCACCGGTGCGCTGGATGCCATTCAGGAAGAATATTCCATGGTGAAGCGTGATATCGAGACGACGCTTCTGCCGCTTTGCCGGAAGAATTCTGTCTCCGTCCTCAGCTATTCGTCGCTGGCACTCGGCCTCCTGTCGGGCAAGGTCGGGCCAGAGCGCGTGTTTGCGGAGGACGATCAGCGCCACGGTAATCCGCGTTTCAGCCAGGCGAACCGTCAGAAGATCGCGCGGTTGATGGCGGTGCTGGAGCCGGTGGCGGCCACGCATGGGGCTTCGGTCGCACAGGTAGTGATTGCCTGGACGATTGCCCAGCCGGGCATAACATTCTCGCTATGCGGCGCGCGCGATCCGGCGCAGGCCGTGGAAAACGCCGCTGCCGCCCGCCTGCGACTTACAGCGAGTGAACTGGCCCTCATCAGCGCTGGCGTCACCGAGCATCTCGTCGGGCTCGATAGCTGAAACATGTAGGTGAGGCGGGGCTTTTGGCGAACAGCACATAATTTTCGCCTCCCGTCTCTCCCATCGCTTTAAACGATCAACACCATTGGGACGCTGGTCATTAGCCAGCGAACGGTATTCCTATGCCCAGTTTTCGCGAGGACGCTCTCCGCCGCATCCGGCAAGACGGTGATTTCGACGCCGTCGTCATCGGTGGCGGTATCAACGGCATCGCAGCCTATCGCGATCTCGCCTTGCAGGGGCTGCGGGTGCTCCTGGTCGAACGCAATGATTTTTCCTCCGGCTGCAGCGCAGCACCCTCGCGCATGATTCATGGCGGTCTGCGTTATCTTGAAAATGGCGAATTCGGCCTCGTGGCGGAATCCTTGCGCGAGCGCGATGCTCTTTTGACGCTCGCGCCGCATATGGTGCAGCCGCTGCCGACGACGATCCCGATTTTTTCGATGTTTAGCGGCCTGTTCAATGCGGCGGCGACGTTTTTCGGCTCCGGCGGCAAACCCGCAAGCCGGGGAGCGCTCGCCATCAAGGCGGGCCTTACCCTCTATGATTTCGTCACCCGCAAGAACCGCATCCTGCCCCGCCATGAATTTCGCGGCGCCGACAAGACGCTGAAGCGTTGGCCGGGTCTGACGCCTGACATCCGATATTCGGCCACCTACTACGATGCATGGATAAGCCAGCCGGAGCGGCTTGCACTGGAACTGCTGATCGATACCTCGGCAGATGCGCCGCAAAGCATCGCGCTCAACTATGCGGAGCTTATCCGCAACGGCAACGAATATCATCTCCGGGCAGAGGAAACGGATGAAATGCTGCCCATCCGGCCGCGCATCATCGTCAACGCCACGGGGGCATGGATCGACGAGACGATCAGCACGCTTTCCGCCGCCCCGGCCGCGGAGAAGCAGAAACCGACCGTTTCCGGCACCAAGGGGTCACATCTCATCATCGCCAATGATGCGCTCCTCAAGGCGCTGAACGGCCACATGATCTTCTTTGAAAATGCCGACAATCGCGTCTGCATCCTCTTTCCTTATCTCGGTCGGGTTCTTGCAGGGTCAACCGATATCAAGGTGGACCGCCCCGAACGGGTGCGATGCGAGCCGGAGGAGCGGGACTATATTCTCGAAGCGGTTGCCCAGGTGTTTCCGGACATTACCGTCGATCCCTCGGACATTGTCTTCAGTTTCAGCGGCATACGCCCGCTGCCGCGCAGCGATGCCGCTTTTACCGGTAGAATTTCCCGTAGCCATTTTATCCACCGTGTCGCCGGCGATCCGCCACAGCTTTGCATGATCGGCGGCAAGTGGACGACCTTCAGGGCTTTCGGCGAACAGGTGAGCGATGAGGTTCTGGCCTTTCTAGGGCGCAAGCGGCTGACCGGCACGATGAACCGCCCTATTGGTGGCGGCAGGAACTTCCCCACGGGTGCAGGGCGCCTGCCCGCTTTGCTGTCGGAGCAGTCTTTTATCGACCGGCGCCGGGCGGAACATCTCGCCCTGGCCTATGGCTCCCGTGCCTTCGAATTGATGGGCTTTTGCCGGGGACGAGCGGATGACGCGCCGCTTTCGGAAAAATCGCCGGTAACGGCCGCGGAAGTCCTCTGGCTGATCCGCTCAGAACATGTGCGGCACCTGACGGACCTCATTCTGCGGCGCACGACACTCGCCATCACCGGCCTCATCGATGCCGGTCTGATCGACGTCATCCTCGATGTTGCCGCGCGCGAACTGGGCTGGTCATCCACCCGTGCCGCAGTGGAGCGGCAGCGGCTCATTGAGGAGCTGGAGACTTTTTACGGGGTCACCCCGGTAATGCTTCAACACAGATGCAAGGAGAATGCATGATGATGCGGATTTCGAAAAAGGCGCGCATGAACCGGCTGTTCCGCAATGGCGGTTGCCTTGATGTGGCCATCGATCACGGGGTTTGCAACGAGCCGAGCTTCCTCGTCGGGCTGGAGGATATGGCGCAGACGGTCGAGAAGCTGGTGGAAGCGCGTCCCGATGCGATCCAGATGACCTATGGGCAGGCGGATCTGCTGCAGCAGAGACCGGAGCGCGACAAGCCGGCCCTCGTCATGCGCATCGATATGGGCAATCCCTATAATTCCACCCGTCACAGAACCATGTGGTCGCAGCTTCAGAATTATCATGACCCGATCATCGGTGCGCTGGAGATGGATGCGGCCTGCGTCGTCGTCAATCTGTTCATGCTGCCGGATGAGCCGGAACTGTTCCGCCAATGCGTCGAGAATATCAGCCGGGTGCGGGCCGATTGCCACCGTTTCGGCATGCCGCTGATGATCGAGCCGCTGGTGATGCTGCCCAATGACGTGCGCGGCGGGTACCAGGTGGATGGCGACGCCGAGAAGATCGTCACGCTGGTGCGTCTTGCCTCGGAAATGGGAGCCGATATCATCAAGGCCGATCCGACCAGCAACCCGCAGGATTTCCACAGGGTGATCGAGGCAGCGCGTTGCCCGGTGCTGGTGCGGGGCGGAGGACGTGAGGACTTGCGCAATGTGCTGGCAAAATCGGCGGCCTTGATGGCGGAGGGCGCGAACGGGATGGTCTATGGCCGCAACATCTATCAGCATGACAATCCCAAGGCCGTGGTCGCGGCCTTGATGGCCATCATCCATCAGGGTGCGAGCGGCGAAGAGGCATGGGACATCTATAATCGTGGCTGAGAAAAATCATATATTGGGTCTCGATGTCGGCAACACGGTCATCAAGGCGGTGCTGTTCGACACGGCGGGCCGGCAGATCGCCCAGCACGCCATCGACGGACATTCGACATTCCCGCAGCCCGGCTACGTCGAGCGCGATCTTGAGGAATTGTGGCGGAACGGCTGTGAGGCGATCCGCCAGCTTCTGGTTAAATCGGCGGTCGATCCCCGCAGCATCGCGGCGGTGGGCTGTGCCGGCCATGGCAATGGCCTCTACCTTCTGGATAAAGAACAGCAACCGCTCCTCGGCATCCAGTCGCTCGACAGCCGCGCCGCCGATGTGGCGGCAGAGCTTGATCGAAAAAGCGGAGCCCTGCTGCAGGCCCGTTGCCTGCAGCGGCCGTGGCCAGCGCAGACGCCCACCCTTCTGGCCTGGGTGAAACGACATGCACCCGATCTCTATGCGCAGACCGGCACGGTGCTGTTCTGCAAGGACTTCGTCAATTTCCGCCTGACGGGCTGCCTTGCCAACGATATTTCCGATCTCAGCGGCGCGGGGCTGCTGGCCCTGCCGGAAGCGCGGCTCGACCGCGAACTCCTGTCACTTTACGGCCTCGAAGATGCCTTGGCGTTCTTCCCCCGCCTCGTGGAATCGGCCGATATTGTCGGCCAGGTGACGCGGGAGGCTGCCGGCCTGACCGGGCTTTCCGAAGGCACGCCGGTCATTGGCGGTTTCTTCGATGTCGTTTCCAGCGCCATGGGTTCGGGCGTCATCAATGCCGGGGAGGCATCCATCATCGCTGGCACCTGGAGCATCAATCAGGTCTTTGCGGACAGGCCGGTCATCAGTCCGGATGTCTTCATGGTCACGACCTTTGGCCGTGACCGTTATGTCAACATCGAATCCAGCGCCACCTCCGCCGCCAACCTCGAATGGTATGTGCATCGTGTTCGTGCGGATCATGGCGAACATGCCTTCGAGCGCTGCAACGGGTTGGTCGGCTCCGTCAAGCCGCGTGCCGACGATCCGTTTTTTCACCCCTTCATCTTCGGCTCGCGGCTGGGAGCAGAATTCCGCGGCGGCTTTTACGGCCTCGCCGGCTGGCATGGCGAAGGTCATATGGTGCGGGCCCTGTTTGAAGGGGTGTGTTTCGAGCATCGCCGCCATATCGGCGTCCTGCGGGATGCGGGGCTGCCGGTCGAAAGTGCGGTCATGTCCGGTGGTGGTTCCCGCAGCCAGCATTGGCCACAGATCATGGCGGATGTTCTGGAAATCCCCCTTCGCGTTGCCGAAGCCCGCGAGACGGGCGCGCTCGGTGCGGCGATCGGTGCAGCCGTGGCGACGGGGCTTTATCCGGGCTATGAGGAGGCCGTCGCGGCGATGACGCGCGTGGCGAATGCCTATCGGCCGGACGCCGCGCAGGTCTCGCACTACAGGCGGCGCTACGGCCTCTACGCGCAATTGACCGAGCAGCTGCGCGGGTTCTGGAGTGCTTTGCGCTTGCCATGAGAATGCAGGGCTTCAGCGGTGTCGATCGCGTGTACCGTATCGCTCCGCAAGAACCCTCACTCACCAATGCTGAAGCGCCGTCCGGATTGAAAGATCATTCGGGTCGTGGCCGGACGAAGCGTTGTTCCAGAACCTCGCTTCCCCATTGGCTACCCGGATGCTCCTCCGTGCATGCAAAACCATGGGCTTCGTAAAGATGCCGTGCGGCCAAAAGGCCGTTGAATGTCCAAAGATGGGTTTCGGCAAAGCCCTTTTCATCGGCAAAGGCCAGTGCGGCCGCCAGCAGCCCGCGTCCGACACCACCGCCGCGCACGCCGTCATCGACGATGAACCAGCGCAGATGGGCGACATCCGCTCCGAGATCCTCGCCATCGATGGCAATGGAGCCGATGATCTCTTCGCCGCGCATTGCGACCCAGATTGCGTTTTGCGGGTTTTCAAGCCGATTGCAAAAGGAGGCGAGGCCTTCGGCGACGACGGATTCGAAACGTTGCCCGAAACCGGATGTCCGGGCGTAATAAAGCGCATGCATCTGCGTGATGCGGGCGATGAGGCCGGGCCTGTACCCTTCAACGATCTCTATGCCGGTAGCAGCGGCCTTGACCCGGTTGCCCAACGCGTCTGCGTAAAGACGAAGCCCTTCGTGGATCGTCTGGGCATCCGCGGACGAAAGCTGCGTCAGGGCGCCCGACACCTGCCGGTTCGCGAAGCCGTGAATGGCGCTGACCCGCTCCCGCCCCTGTTCCGTGAGGCGCAGCCGCTTGATGCGGCTATCCTTTTCATCCGCTTCTTCGAGAATATCACTCGAGATGACGAGTTTGCGGAGCATGCGGCTGACGCTTGATTTTTCAAGCCGTAGCAATTTTCCCAGGTCCCGCGCCGTGATGCCGGGGCATGCCTCGATTTCGATCAGGGCATGCACGGCTGAAGGCGGCAAATCGGTGCCGGCAAAATCTCCCCCCATGAAACCGAGTTCGCGCACAAGCCGGCGTGAGGTGGAGCGTATGTCATTTATGGGAAAGGGTTGCTGGTACACGTTCAATCCATTATGGTTGCATGATGCAACCATAATCATATTTCATCTGACTTGCCAAGATTGCGGCTGCGTAAAATACTGGCGTTCTCCGCGAAAGCGGGCAATCCGCCCTTCGGGACACTTAAATTGCGATTATCGGAAAGATGATGTTCTCTGAGATCGCGCTTCGCGATAGTTGATTATCCGGCTATGGAGAAGGCATGCCTGACACGCCACGATTTTTCCGCTACGCCGTTTTGGCCGCAATGTTTCCTGTCGCATTCATGGGCCTGGTGGGAACGCCGAATGAATATCGTGCTGTCGGCATCGAGGCCGTCGATTGCGACGGGCCCATGTCCGTCCTGATTGCTGCCGTACCGGCACTTGCGGTCTACGCAATCATCGGCTGGATGTTTCTCTCCGGCGTCAGGCGCCATCGTTCACTGATTTCCGCGGGTTTTTGCGGATTGGTGTGCCTCGCGCTCGTCTGGAACATCGGCGCTGCGCTTCAGGAACATTGGCAAAATGCGGCGGACACGGCATGCGGCTCCAGCGCTCGATTGTGACCGCGTCGCGCCCTGAACGCTCCTTCGTATCCGTCCCTCAGCGGAACCTGAGATTTTGCCGCGTGAGCTGATCAACGGTGGTGCAGCCCATCAGCTTCATGCCGCGCTCAATTTCGATACGCATCAATTCGAGCGCCCTTTCAACTCCGGGCTGCCCGGCAGCGGCGAGCGGGAAAAGGTAATAGCGGCCAAGCCCCACGGCTTTTGCACCCAGAGACAGCGCTTTCAGAACATGGGTGCCGCGCTGGACGCCACCATCCATCATCACGTCAATCCGGTCGCCGACCGCATCGACGATTTCAGCCAGCTGGTCGAAGGCGCTGCGGGAACCATCGAGCTGGCGTCCGCCGTGATTGGAGAGCACGATGCCGCTGCAGCCGATCTCGACCGCGCGCCGGGCGTCGTCCACCGACATGATCCCCTTCAGGCAGAAAGGGCCGACCCATTCGCGCACCATCTGCGCCACGTCGTCCCAGTTCATGGAGGGGTCGAGCATATCGGTGAAATAGCGGCTGATCGAGAGAGCGCCACCATCCATTTTGATGTGGTCGTCGAGCTGCGGCAGGCTGAAGCGCTCATGCGTCAGGTAATTGATGCCCCAGGCCGGTTTGATGGCGAATTGCGCAATTCCCGAAAGATTGAGCTTGAAGGGAATGGCAAAGCCGGTGCGCTTGTCGCGCTCGCGGTTTCCGCCCGTGATGCTGTCGACGGTCAGCATCATCGTCTCAACGCCGGCGGTCTTGGCACGCGCCATCATATCGCGGTTGAGGCCACGATCCTTGTGGAAATAGAACTGATAGACCTGTGGGCCGCCGCTGATCCGGCGCGCTTCCTCGAGGCTGGTGGTGCCGAGCGAGGAGACGCCGAACATCGTGCCGTATTTTCCCGCTGCTGCCGCGACCGCGCGCTCGCCCTGATGGTGGAAGAGGCGTTGCAGCGCCGTCGGGGAACAATAGACCGGCATCGACAGCTTCTGCCCCATGACGGTGACCGACATGTCCACATCCGCCACGCCCCGCAGTACATCGGGAACGAGATCGCAATTTTCGAAGGCGGCCGTGTTTCGCCGATACGTCACCTCGTCATCGGCCGCGCCGTCTATGTAGTTGAAGATCGGGCCGGGGAGACGCTGTTTGGCCATGCGGCGAAAATCGTGGAAATTATAGCAGTCTTTAAGTTGCATCTGTTGCTCGACCGGTCCGGTTTGAACGCTTTCAAAAGATTGTCGGAAACCTATACCGGGGATTTGGGCCGGGCAATCATGCTGCCGACGATTTTCGCAGGTTCAAAGCGATGAATGCCCCGGAAAGGAATGGCAGGAACTGTTCTGCACCGAGGCGTTTGGCCGAAAGCCACCGGCTAGGCAGAGCCGGCAAGCTGCTCCCTCGACACGGCGTAAAGGGCTTTGCCCGTATCAAAAAAACTTTCGATATTGCCGATCGTCGTGTCGGCAATGTTTTTGAGGGCTTCCTGCGTGAAGAAACCCTGATGGCCGGTCACCAGAACATTGGGGAAGGTCAGCAGTCGCGCGAAGACATCGTCGCGCAGCACGTCATTGGAAAGGTCCTCGAAAAAGAGATCGGCTTCCTCTTCATAGACATCGATGCCGAGGCTGCCGATCGTGCCGTCTTTCAAACCCGCAATCGCAGCCCGCGTGTCGATGATGGCGCCGCGGCTGGTATTGATAAGCATCACGCCTTTCTTGAGAAGGGGCAGCGTTTCCCTGCGGATCAGGTGCCGGGTCTCCGGTGTGAGCGGGCACATCAGCGCGAGAACATCCGATGTCCGGAACAGCTCCTCGCGCATGACGTAACTCATGCCCAGCGCCTCGCAATCGGGATTTGGCCGAAGATCGTGGCCGATGAGGCGGCAGCCGAAGCCAGCGGCAATACGCGCGAAAATCGCGCCGATCTTGCCCGTGCCGACGATGCCGACCGTCTTGCCATGGAGATCGAAACCCAGCAGGCCGTCAAGGGCGAAGTTTCCTTCGCGGACGCGGTTATAGGCGCGGTGGATCTTGCGGTTGAGCGACAGGATGAGCGCCATGGTATGTTCGGCGACCGCATAGGGCGAATAGGCCGGCACCCTCGCAACGGTGAGGCCAAACGTTTCGGCGGCGGCGAGATCGACCTGATTGAAACCGGCGCAGCGCAGGGCAACGAGCCGCACGCCCATTTCCGTAAGCTTTTCGAGCACCGGCCGCGACAGGTCGTCATTGACGAAGGCGCAGATCGCCGCCGCCCCGTCTGCCAGCGCCACAGTTTCCGATGACAGGCGCGCGTCGCAATATTGCATCGACATGCCGGGGCTTGCCGCCCCGTCAAGGAACTGCCTGTCATAGGGCTTGGCGCTGTAGACCACGATCCGCATCTGTTTCTCCAGTCTCCAAACGAAAGCTGCCGTTACAGGGCGATGTGTCCGGCGGGCGCCTCAGCTGCGAAGGCCAGGCGCTTCCTGCCCGGTGCTTTCGACATATTCGGTATATCCGCCGCCATATTGTTGAATACCATCCGGCGTCAGCTCCAGCACCCGGTTGGAAAGGGCGGCCAGGAAGTGGCGGTCGTGCGAAACGAACAGCATCGTGCCTTCATAGTCCGACAGGGCCTTGATCAGCATTTCCTTGGTGTCGAGGTCGAGATGGTTCGTCGGTTCGTCCAGCACCAGGAAATTCGGCGGATCGAACAGCATGGCCGCCATGACGAGACGGGCTTTCTCTCCGCCGGAAAGAACGCGGCAGCGTTTTTCCACATCGTCGCCGGAAAAGCCGAAACAGCCGGCAAGGGCGCGCAGCGGCGCCTGGCCCGCCTTTGGAAAACGTTCCTCCAGCCATTCCAGAATGGTGCTGTCGCCATCCAGGACATCCATGGCGTGCTGGGCGAAATAGCCGAGCTTGACGCTGGCGCCGAGGGTGACATTGCCGGAATCCGGCTCGGCCGTGCCGGTCACCAGTTTCAGCAGGGTCGATTTGCCGGCGCCGTTGACGCCCATGATGCACCAGCGCTCCTTGCGCCGCACCATGAAGTCGAGCTCGCCATAGATGGTGCGGCTGCCATAGGCCTTGTTCACCTTCTTCAGCGCAACGACATCCTCACCCGACCGGGGAGCGGGGGCGAATTCGAAAGCCACCGTCTGGCGCCGTTTCGGCGGCTCGACGCGGTCGATCTTTTCGAGTTTCTTGACGCGGCTCTGTACCTGCGAGGCGTGCGAGGCACGCGCCTTGAAGCGTTCGATGAACTTGATTTCCTTGGCGAGCATGGCCTGCTGGCGCTCGAACTGCGCCTGCTGCTGCTTTTCGTTCTGTGCCCGCTGCTGTTCGTAAAAGCCGTAATCGCCGGAATAGGTCGTGAGGTTGCCGGCATCGATCTCGATGATCTTGGTGACGATACGGTTCATGAATTCGCGGTCATGCGAGGTCATGAGCAGCGCGCCGTCATAGTTCTTCAGGAAGTCTTCGAGCCAGATCAGGCTTTCGAGATCGAGATGGTTCGACGGTTCGTCGAGCAGCATCACATCCGGACGCATGAGGAGAATGCGGGCAAGCGCCACGCGCATCTTCCAGCCGCCGGAGAGTTTTGAAACATCGCCGTCCATCATCTCCTGGCTGAAGCTCAGCCCGTCCAAAACTTCACGGGCGCGGCCTTCCAGCGCGTAGCCATCCAGCTCTTCGTACCGCGCCTGCACTTCGCCGTAACGCTCGATGATGGTGTCCATCTCGTCCATCCGGTCGGGATCGGACATGGCGGCTTCCAATTCGCGAAGTTCTGCTGCCACTTCGCTGACCGGGCCCGCGCCCTCCATGACTTCCGCCACGGCGGAGCGGCCGGACATTTCACCGACATCCTGATCGAAATAACCGACCGTCATACCCTTTTCGACGACGACCTGCCCTTCATCCGGTTGGTCTTCGCCGGTGATCATGCGGAACAGGGTGGTCTTGCCGGCGCCGTTCGGGCCGACAAGGCCGATCTTCTCACCGCGATTGAGCGCGGCGGAGGCCTCGATATAGAGAATGCGGTGGCTGTTCGACTTGCTGATATTTTCGATGCGGATCATGACAGGGCCTATGAATGGGAGCGGCCCTCCTATGCCACGGGCCGCCGCCGCTGTCACCTGTCGTGCTTGTCCTGTCAGCCATGCAGGGAAAACACGCGCTGATAGCCCGGAAGTTTCGGCGCTCGCCGTCAGTTGGTGAGCGTGGCTATGCTGCCGGCGGCCTTGCGGGCGATTTCGCCAAAGGCTGTCACGATCTGCTCCATATTTTCCGGAGCGTAATAATTATCGGCGCTGGAGGCGCAATATTGCAGCAGCGACTTGCCCTTGTCCGGTGCCATGAAGGCGACGCTGAAAATCTTGATCCCGTCCTTTTTGGCGGTCTCGCAGGTGGTACGCACGGCCTGGTCGATGCTGAAATTCCACGCGGCGCTGTTTCCCGTCATTTCGCCATCGGTCATGAGGACGATATAGCGCTCGAAGGATTCATTGCCCTGATCTTTATGGTATTTCGCTTCGTCGGGGTTCGCTTTTTTAAGGGCGTTGTAAGCGGCATTGAGGCTGCTGCGGGCATCCGTGCCACCGGAGGGAAATTCCGGGATCTGTTTGTCGACATAGCTGACAACGCCACTGGTACCCCAGCCGATGGGCTGAGCGTTATAGCTCTCGTGTGTATAGACCGAGGCGCCCGTGCGAACGAGTTCTGAACCACCGCTGGCGGTATAGGTCGGATCAGCCTTGTTCAACGTCGCGACAAGAAAACCAACGGCGGTCTTCAGCGATGTGGCCTTGTTGACATAGCAGGGGGAAGTCTTGGCCAGATTGGGATATTTAATCCAATTATCAGTCGTATAGTTCTGGCACGACGTTTTTTTGGTATCAACCGTATCCGTCTTGAAGGACATCGATCCCGAGCGGTCGAGCGCGAGATACATGGAGATCGGTGCGCCCTTGTTGACGGTGCTTCTTGCGGTGCCGGTCACCGAGAGGTCGAGTGTTGTCACCCCTATGAAGCCGAGCAGCGGATTGAGCTGTATCTGGCGCTTGATCGTCGTCTCGACGGTATAGGTCTTGCCGCGCGCATTTTCCGTTGCCGAGATGATGGTTGGAGAGTTTTGGTCCAGTTCCTTTTTCTCTTGCTCGGTCAGGGTCTTTTCCATCTGGGCCGCAATGAAGGCCTTGGCGATTTCCTTGAGCTGTTCGTCGCTCAGTTCGCCCTTTTTCAGACGAGCCTCGGTGGCCGCTGCAAGAGCTGCAGAATCCGCCGTATTCTGCATGTCCGCTTTCGCCTGCATGACATTCGCAAGCTCCAGGCCGGCACCGGCGACACCCAGCAACACCGGCAGCAGGATGGCCGTCATCATGCCGAAATTGCCGCTCGTATCGGCAAGAAAACGGCGCTTGAGTTTGTGAGGTGCGGAAGCGGTCATGACGGGCTCACCGATTGGAAATATTAGATTGAGCGCAGGAGACCCGCAAACGATGTAAAATCCGCTAACACGATGGGTTAAATTTTACGCATCGTTCAATTTGGCGCAGTTTTGAAGTATTTTCCAAGAATTGTTTTGTGCGGTGCCCGCAATAATACACATCGTATCGTTATTGGACGGGGATGACGTCGACGGCCTGTTTTATCTGCTGGTTGCCATAGCTTTTCAAAACGCCGATCACCGGGGCGACATCGGAATAGTCCCGGCCATAACCGACGACGATATGGTCGCTTCCGGCCACGATGTTATTGGTAGGGTCGAGTTCCAGATAGCCGGTTGCCTCGCCGCACCAGATGCGGACCCAGGCATGCATGGCGTCAGCACCTTCCAGCCGCTCCTTGCCTGGCGGAGGAATGGTGCGCAGGAAACCGCTGACATAACCGGCGGGAATGCCGAGGCTGCGCAGCGCCATGATCATGATATGCGAAAAATCCTGGCATACGCCGCGCTTCAGCTTGAAGGCTTCCGACGGTGTCGTATCCACTGTCGTCGCCTCGCCATCATAGGTGAAATCCCCATGGATGCGTTTGCACGTCGCCAGTGCGATTTCGCGAATGGTCATTCCCGGCTTTAACGATTCCCGGGCATAGGCCGAAATTGCCGCGTCCGTGCCTATTCTGGGGCTGGTGCCGATGAAATGGTGCGGCGACTGGAAATCGAGCGACCAGACTTCTGCTAGTTCCTGCGGCAGGCGCGAAAGCTCGGGCGAAAAATCGGCCGTCAGCGCCGGTGCCTCCACCATCACGCGGGCCTGCATGCGGATATCGAGCTTCTCATGCGGGGCCCGCAGATGCACCGAGGTAGCCGATTGATGGAAAAAATCCTCGAAACCGACACGTTCTTCCGGCGCGGGTGAAACATCGATGGAACCGGCAACAAGCCGCTGCCGGCCGGGGATGGAGAGCGGCAGAACGCGGATGATGTGGCGCGCGCCGTGGGCCGGCGTGTCGTAGGTGTAACCCATATGCAGGGAAAGATCGTAAAGCATAGGATTATCCGAGATAGGTCCGGGCCAGAACATCGGAGAGATGTTCCATGTCGGTTTCGAGCTGACGATAGATCGCGCCGTTCATGTTTTCCGGCGTCATCACGGCGAGCCCGGAATGCAGACGCATCGCCTCGCGATAGAAGGGAGACATCTGGCCGTTGACGAAGGCATTTGGAAGCTGCTCCACCTCGGTGCGGATTTCGTTCAGCTGAAACAGGATCGAGCGTGGATTGAGCGGATCGAGTGCAAGAAGATCGGTCACGGTCAGACCCGCCGTATTGACGTTGTAGCGGCGGCGATGGGTCATGACGCTGTCGCCGATTTCAAGCAGCATGTCATAGGAACCATCAGGCGCATCCGGTCCGGTCATATGGCCGAGAAGCCGCGTCATATGCAGGCCGCGTTCGAGATAACGGCCGATTGACAGGAAACGCCAGCCGGTGAAGCGGTACATGTTTTCGTGCACCAGACCGGCAAAGCCCGCAAGCTTGCGCAAGAGGATCGTCATGGCATGGGTGGCGTCATCACCCGGGGCCACCTTGGCGTGGAAACGGCGGGCGGTCTTGGCAAGATCGTTCAGCGCCAGCCAGCCATCCGGAGAAAAGCGGTCGCGAATGTTGCTGGCGGAATAAAGTGCGCTGTTGATGTTGTTGAGCAGGCTTTCCGGCACGGCATCGTTCATCTCCACGTCGAGCGCTTCGAGATACCGCGTCACATGGGCAAGCAGCGGCTGGCGCGGATCGGCGGACTCGGCATAACGTCCGTGCCAGGCGCGCAGGATGCGCAACGCGCCTTCCGAACGTTCGATATAACGCCCGAGCCAGAAGAGATTATCCGCCGCGCGGCTCGGCAGGCTGCCCGGCATATTGCGAATAAAGCTCTCTTCTGCCGGCAGAAGCGTGGTGCGTTCCACAGGTTTGTCGCTGACGATCCAGACATCCGCCGCGCTGCCACCCGATTGCATGGCGATTGCGGAGACATCGTCACCGCTGCCGATGCGGGCAAAACCGCCCGGCATGATCTGCCAACCATCCTGGGTACGGGCGGCAAAGACACGAAGGCTCATCGGGCGCGGCACGAGCTTGTTGTCGATATAGGCCGGGGTGGTTGAAAGCTTCACCACTTCCTGGCCCACCAGCCTGTGGCCGTCGGAGGCAAGCCAGTCGCTGATCGATTCCTTTGCCGTCTCGCGCAGCGAGGAGCCGAGCACGGATTGGCCGTTATCGTCAAAGAAAGGCAGCCGCGAATAGGCCGGGCCGATGACCATGCCTTCAATATTTCCGGCAACGTGGCGGCGCTCGGATTCCTGTCCGCACCACCAGGTGGCGATCGACGGCAGCTTCAGTTCTTCACCAAGAAGGTGGTGACAGATGCGTGGCATGAAGGCGAGCAGGGCCCGCGTTTCGAGAATGCCGCTACCGAGCGCGTTGACGATGGTAAGCGCCTCATTGCGCAACGCCTGCACCATGCCTGGTGTGCCGATGTGGGAGTGCTGGTTGAGTTCCAGCGGATCCGAATAGGAGGCGTCGAGACGTCGCCACAGCACACCGATCGGGTTCAGCCCGGCCACGGTCCTGACCATGACGCGACCGTTGACGACGGTCAGGTCCTCGCCTTCCAGCAACATGAAACCGAGATAACGGGCGATATAGGCGTGTTCGAAATAGGTCTCGTTGGCGGGACCGGGCGTCAGCACGGCGATCCGGTCGTCGGGATGTTTCCGGTGCGCCTGCAGCGCGTCGCGGAAAGCGCCGAAGAACGAAGCGAGCCGGTGGACGTGGCTCTCGGCATAGATATCGGAAAGGGCGCGGGTGGTCGCTACCCGGTTTTCGAGCGCGAAACCTGCGCCGGAAGGCGCCTGTGTGCGGTCGGCCAGCACCCACCAGTTGCCGTCCGGGCCACGGCCGATCTCGAAGGAGCAGAAATGCAGATAGTGGCCGCTTGCCGGTTTCACGCCGACCATGGGCCTCAGATATTCCGGATTGGAGGCGATCAGCGCCGGCGGCACGTAACCTTCCTTCACCAGCCGGTTTTCGCCGTAAAAATCGGCGACCATGGCTTCCAGAAGATTGGCGCGCTGTTTCAGCCCTTCCGAAAGAACCGCCCATTCCCTGTCGTCGATCAGCACCGGAATATGTGAGATCGGCCAGTTTCTTTCGCTGCTGCCCTTGCCATAGTCGCGGTAGAAGACGCCGGCATCGCGCAGGTAACGGTCGGTGCGGGCAAAACGCTCATGCAGCTCCCGCTCCGACATGCGTGACAGGGCGTCCAGCAGGGTCTTCCAGACCGGCCTCACCTTGCCGCTGGTATCCAGCATTTCGTCGGCAACGCCCGGCAGGGGGGAATATTCAAGCCCGCGCGGTTGCGCGCTCGTTTCCGTCTTGCGTTCCGTTGCCGGGGCTTTGGACAATTTACACTCCGTAAGGCCGGCGCAGATCAAGCGTCAGCGGAAATTCTGGCGACACGGTTTCCGCCGCAAGCGGATATTGCCCTGCCGTATGTCCCCATGGTTCGAAACGGGCGAGGCGGCGTGCCTCGGCCTCATTGCCGTTGACGGGAAACGTCTCGTAATTGCGTCCGCCCGGATGAGCAACATGGTAGATGCATCCGCCGATCGATCGCCTCGACCATGTATCATAAATGTCAAAGGTCAAGGGTGAATTGACGGGAAGGACGGGATGCAGGCCGGAAGCGGGCTGCCAAGCCTTGAAGCGTACGCCGGCCACCGCGACGCTGCGGTTTTCCGTTGGCGTCAGCGGCACGGCGCGGCCGTTGCAGGCCACGGTGTAACGGGCCGGATTGGAGGTCTCCAGCCGCACCTGTAGGCGCTCGACGGAGCTGTCGACATAACGCACGGTGCCGCCGATGGCGCCCTGTTCACCCATCACATGCCAGGGCTCCAGCGCCTGGCGCAGTTCCAGCTTCGCGCCCTCATATTCCACCTCTCCGAAGAAGGGGAAACGGAATTCCTGCTGGGCGGTGAACCATTCCGGTTTCACGTCGAAGCCGTTTTCCCGGAGATCGGCGAGCACATCCATGAAATCCGCCCAGATATAATGCGGCAGCATGAAACGGTCCGCGAGTGCGGTTCCCCAGCGCACGAATTTGCCGGCGGCCGGATTTTTCCAGAAGCGGGCAATCAGCGCGCGCACCAGCAATTGCTGGGCGAGCGACATGCGGGCATTCGGCGGCATCTCAAAGCCACGGAATTCCACCAGCCCGAGACGTCCGGTCGGTCCATCAGGGGAGAAAAGCTTGTCGATGCAGATTTCGGCGCGGTGAGTATTGCCTGTCACATCCGTCAGCAGGTTGCGGAACAGCCGGTCGACGAGCCATGGCAAAGGCGGAACGCCCCCGCCGGGAGCGGGCACCTGGGCAAGCGCGATTTCCAGCTCGTAGAGACTGTCGTGGCGGGCTTCATCGATGCGTGGTGCCTGGCTGGTCGGGCCGATGAACAGGCCGGAGAACAGATAGGAGAGCGATGGATGCCGCTGCCAGTGTAGAACGAGGCTTTTCAGAAGATCGGGTCGCCGCAGGAAAGGGCTGTCGTTGGGGCTTGCCCCACCCACCACTACATGGTTGCCGCCGCCGGTGCCGGTATGGCGGCCGTCGATCATGAATTTGTCGGCACCGAGACGCGACTGGCGCGCCTCCTCATAGACTGCCGTGGTGATATCGACGCAATCCTTCCAGCTGGAGGCAGGGTGGATGTTGACCTCGATGACACCGGGATCGGGCGCGACACGGATGACATTGATACGCTCGTCATGCGGCGGCGCATAACCCTCGATATGGACCGGAAGTCCAAGCTCGGTGGCGGCCGCTTCCGCCGCGGCGATCAGTTCAAGATAATCCTCGATACGCTCCACCGGCGGCATGAAGACACAAAGCCTTCCATCACGTGGTTCCACCGACAGGGCGGTGCGCACCGCGCCGCCAATTTCGCCGAGCGTCTGCTCGATGCGCTCCTGCCCGGCCCCTTCGCTTGCGTGGAAGGAGGCTTCGGGCATGGCACGGCCCGTAGGCTTCAACACATCGGGAAGAGGTCCCCTCGGGATCGAGGGGTCGGCCTCGTGAATATAGGGATAGGCGGATGGCGGCACATGGGGCAGGGTGCCGAGCGGCAGGCGATAACCCACGGGGCTGTCACCCGGAACGAGAAAAATCTTGCCGCGCCGCGTTTTCCATTTTTCGCTGATCCAGCGTTTGCCGGCGGCGCGCGCATTCCACGCCTGTACCGGCAGTATGTAGCCGGTGGGCGTCGTCAAACCGCGCTCGAAGACGCGGGCGATGCGGTTGCGCTCTTCCGGGTCCTTCAGCTTCGAATTTGACGGATCGACATTGTCAGGCAGGCTGCCTTCCTTGACGATCCACTCGGCCGGATCCTCATAGGCCGGCAGCACCAGCTCCGTATCTATGCCGAGCTGGGTGGCGATGCCGCCCAAGAGCTTCTGCGCATCCTCGGCCTTCACACCGGTGTTGGCACCTTCCTCGGCGATCAGCGCGGGGTTCTGCCAGATCGGCAGGCCGTCCTTTCGCCAGTAGAGTGAGAAGGTCCAGCGCGGCAGGCTTTCGCCCGGATACCATTTGCCCTGCCCGTAATGCAGAAAACCGCCGGGGGCAAAACGTTCGCGCAGGCGGCGGATCAACGTGTCCGCCTTTTCACGTTTCGTTGGCCCCACCGCGCCGGTGTTCCACTCATCGGATTCGAAATCGTCGATGGAAACAAAGGTCGGTTCGCCGCCCATGGTCAGGCGGACGTCATTGGCGTTCAGAACTCCGTCAACCGTTTCGCCGAGCGCGTTGAGATCCTCCCAGCTTTCATCCGAAAAGGGTTTGGTGATGCGCGGTGTCTCGGCAACACGCCGGACCTGCATGTCGAAGGCGAATTCCGTATTGGCATGGCCGAAATAACCGCCGGAAATCGGGGCGGCATTGCGATAATGCGGTGTCGCCGCCAGCGGAATGTGGCTTTCACCCGTCAGAAGCCCGGAGGTCGGGTCGAGGCCGACCCAGCCGGCGCCGGGCATGTAGACCTCGGCCCAGGCGTGCAGATCGGTGAAATCCACCTCGGTGCCCGAGGGACCGTCGAGCGCCTTGAGGTCGGGCGTTAGCTGAATGAGGTATCCCGACACGAAACGGGCGGCGAGGCCGAGATGCCGCAGCACCTGCACCAGCAGCCAGCTGGTGTCGCGGCAGGAGCCTTTGCCGGAAGCGAGCGTCTCCTCCGGCGTCTGGACGCCCGGCTCCATGCGGATAACGTAACCGATCTCCTGTTGCAGGCGAGCATTGAGGCCGACGACCATATCCACCGTCGGCTGCTCCGGGGTCCGGTCGACCGTGGCCATGAAGGCGGCGAGCAACGGGCCGGTCGGCTCCGGCTTCATGTAGATGGAAAGATCGTCGCGCAATTCCTGCGGATAATCGAAGGGCCACTTGGTCGCCTCTTCCTCCACGAAGAAATCGAATGGATTATAAACCGTCATATCGGCGACAAGATCGACCTCGATCTTGAACTCCGTCGCTGGCTCGGGAAAAACGAAGCGGGCGAGGTAATTGCCGTAAGGATCCTGCTGAAGGTTCACGAAGTGATTGGAGGGCGAAACCTTGAGCGAATGGCTGATGACGCGGGTTCTGGAGTGCGAGGCGGGCTTTAATCTGATGATTTGTGGTCCAAGGCGAACCGGATTGTCATATTTATAATGCGTCAGATGATAGATGCTCGCTTTGATCGCCATTAATCTGCCTTGCCCGGTTTTTCCGGTTTATGCGGTTATCCGCCCCTCTGAAATTATCGGGATTTTGTGCAATGCAGGAAAAGAAAGCAAGGATCATTTCCGGGGGTAACTGCATTGTTGGTTGAGGCCGCGATGTCTGCCCGCAGGAAGAATGGCCTGGGGCTTTTTAATCATCGCCGCTCAGATTTCGCCGGGATTGTGGACAAGGTTCAACGGCGTGTTATTGCTTGGCATCGCAAGGCGCAGATTCGCGACCCGCTTTCTTTGCCGATTGACGTTTCGGAATGGAATGAATGGCAACAACGGTGACCGACGACCAGCGCAAGAGCGCGGCGAACCTTTCGGGTTTCGATCTCGATTTTCCGGCGCAGCTGCGGATGATGGGGCGTGCCTTCTGGACGTCGCCGGTGCGCAACCGGCTGATCATGCTGTCGATAGCACTGCTCACGGTCATCTTGCTCACCGCCTATGGGCAGATCAGGCTCAATGAATGGAATGCGCCGTTTTACAACGCGCTGGAGCGGCGCGATCTTGATGCCTTCATTCATCAGCTCGAAGTTTTCGCGATCATCGCCGGGCTGCTGCTTCTCCTCAACGTCATCCAGACATGGCTCAACCAGATGACGGCGCTGAACATGCGCGAGGGTCTTGCCAAGGACATGGTCGATCAATGGTTGAAACCGGGGCGCGCCGCCCGTCTTGCCGGTTTTGGCACGATTGCGATCAATCCGGATCAGCGCCTGCATGACGATGTCCGCAATCTTGCCGAAAGCAGCACGGCGCTTTCGATCGGCCTCGTCAATGCGACGATCCTGCTCGTCAGCTTCATCGGTGTCCTCTGGTCGCTCTCGGCGGGTTTTGCCATCACCATCAGCGGCGATACCTATGCGATCCCCGGCTATATGGTCTGGGCGGCGATTCTTTATGCCGGGTCCGCCTCGCTGCTCAGCAATCTCGTCGGTTACCGGCTGGTGGGGCTGAATGCCGAGCGTTATTCCAAAGAGGCGGAACTGCGCTTTTCCCTGATGCGAGCCAGCGAAAACCTTGCCGCCATTGCCCTTGCACGCGGCGAAAAGAACGAAAGACGGCGGATCGGCATCGATATTGATGCGGTGCTCGGCGTCATCCGCGGGCTCGCCATGGCGCTGACGCATCTGACATGGGTATCGGCCGGTTATGGCTGGCTGGCGGTGGTTGCACCGATCCTGATTGCCGCGCCGGTCTATTTTTCCGGCAACCTCACCTTCGGCGGGCTGATGATGGCCGTCGGTGCCTTCAACCAGGTCAATACGGCGCTGCGCTGGTATATCGACAATTTCGGCCCTATTGCCAGCTGGAAGGCGACCTTGCAGCGCGTCTCGGTGTTCCGCAACGCTCTTATCCAGATGGACAGCGTGGAGCAGCACGGCCTCACGATTGATCTGCAGCGCAGCGCGGAGAATGAAAAAATCCGCCTGCAATCGGTCACCATCTGCCGTGATGCGGGCGGGCAGGACATGGAGCGCGGCTTCCGGTTGCGCGAGAGCGATATCGAGATCGGGCCGGGTGAGCGGCTGATGATCAATGGCGAGCAGGGCGTGAACCGGCGGCTGTTATTTGCTGCCATGGCCGGGCTTTGGCCCTGGGGGCAGGGTAGGATCGAGATGCCCGAACAATCCGACACACTCTTCATTGCCCAGCACGGTTATCTGCCGGCGGGTTCGCTGCGTGAAATCCTGGCCTATCCGCGTGCGCCCCAGCGGTTTACCGATGCGGACTACCTCTCGGCGCTCACCGCATGCGGGCTCGGCGAAATGGTTTCCCGTCTGGATGAAAATATCCGCTGGGACAAGAAGCTGGATTCGGATGAGCAGGCCAGCATCCGTGTTGCCAATGCCCTGCTGCTGAAGCCGAAATTCGTCGTTGTCGACGATTTGCTGGAAGGTCTGGAAAAACAGACACAGGATACGCTGGCGGAGGTTCTGAACGGGATAGACGGTGCGGCGATCGTTTATATCGGCCGGTCGGAGACATTCCTGTCGGTTCTTACCCCGGCTGTGGCCCATCTGGACCACGCTTCACAGAAGTAAATATCGTCAGGCGTGGCCGGCCTGATCGCTTTGGCTTAAAGCCGCAAATGCCATTTGTCCGAGCCGAGCCGTTGCTGCTTGGCAATGCTTATGGTGGTGTCCGGCTCCACCTGCGAACGGAGCGCCAGCGTACCCGTCGCCAGGCTGATGGCGATGATGCTGGCGATCGCCAGTACGATACGGTCGTAGCGCTGCTGTATCGTGTTGTTTCCACTCCAGTCATAGGCCATTCGCACGCCCTCGCGTTTTCTGGAATCGTGCCCCATCATGGTTAACCGAAGCTTACGATTGGCCTGTGATTCCTTGCTGTTTTGGAAGGGCTGCCGCGACAAATCGGCTATTGGCTGATGGGGCGCGGTTGTTTTAAGTCCGGCAGCGGGAGGTTTGTGAAAGGAATTCGAGACATGGACCAGCAACCGCCCGCCGATATGGAACTGACGCTCAGAACGCTTGCCATGCCCGCCGACGCCAATCCGGTCGGCGATATTTTCGGCGGCTGGGTCATGTCGCAGATGGACCTTGCGGCTTTCGTGCGCGCCAATGATGTGGCCGGCGGCCGCACCGTCACCGTGGCGGTCCATGAAATCGTCTTCAAGAAGCCGGTCAAGATCGGCGATACGCTCTGCGTCTACACGCGGATCGAAAAGATCGGCCGCACCTCCGTCACGCTCAAGATCGAGGCCTGGACCCGCAGGCACTATCAGGATTCGCGCGAAAAGGTCACGGAGGCCGTCTTCATCATGGTCGCCGTGGATGAGAATGGCGAGCCACGCCCGGTGCGCAAGGAGGCGTAAGGCCAGCGCCTTTTTCAAAGCAAATTCCAAAGCGCCTGCTGGAAGAGCATAGGCGCTTTGGCCTTCTCGTCATTCGACAACCGTCCGCCCAATACTTTAGAAATATCCAATTTATTTATCTATTTTTGCGATCAAGATGTGGAATAGGACGGGGATCAGGCTTTGACCATTCCAGGTGTTGTTATTATCGGCGGCGCTCACGGCACGCTTGCCCTTGCCCGCAGCCTCGGTGTCCTGAATGTGCCGGTCTATTACCTTACCCATGATTCACCGTTGCCGGGCTGGTCGCGCTTCGTGCGGGAAACAATCCGCTGGGCCGGTCCGCATGATGATGGGGCGATGGCGTTTCTGCGGCAAATGGCTGAAAAACCAGGCCTGAAGGGCTGCCTGCTGGTGCCATCGGGCGATGGTGAGGTTCAGCTTGTTTCGCAGCATAGCGAGGAGCTTTCGGCGCTTTACAAGATCATTCTGCCGGAATGGACGAACCTGCAATGGCTGTGTGAAAAACCGCTGCTCTACAAACGTGCGGCCGAACTCGGCGTCAGCATTCCCCGAACCTATGCGCTGACATCGGCTGCCGATATCGACGGGCTGGATGTGATGTTTCCCGTCATTCTGAAGCCGAATATGGGGGGCGGCAATACATCGATCGCCCGGGCGAAAGTTATTCGTGCCGATGACCGAGAGGGGCTCAAAACCGCTTTTGCCGATGCCAGTGGAGAGATCGGCGCCGACAATGTCGTGGTGCAGGAACTCATTCCGGGCGGTGGAGAAAGCCAGTTTTCCTATGCGGCCCTGTGGCTGGACGGGGAACCCGTTGCCGAATTCACCGCGCGGCGCGCCCGGCAATATCCCGTTGATTTCGGTTATACCAGCACGCGTGTCGAGGTCATCGACAATCGGCAAGCGGTCGAAGCGGCCCGGAAAATATTGAAATCGGCAGGTCACAGCGGGCTGGTCGAAGTGGAATTCAAATTCGACGGCAGGGATGGGTCGCTGAAACTTCTCGATGTCAATCCGCGCCCTTGGTCGTGGTTCGGCCTCTGTTCGGCTGCCGGCATCGATCTTGGCGGGCTTTTATGGCGGGTGGCCAATGGCATGCCCACCGGGCAGGCGGTCACTGCGCGGCAGGGCACTTCCTGGTCCTATCTCATCCGCGATACCGTTGCCGCCTTCACATTGGTACGGAGGGGGCAGGTGAGACTTGGCGATTATCTCACCTCCCTCGGCAAGATCCGCAGCTGGGCCGCTTTTGCACCGAACGATCCCCTACCGGGCCTGATCGATCTGCCGCTGACCGCCTTGCGGGTGCTGAGAAAACGCATTCTTCCCGGTCTGGTGTCAGGAGAATCGGCAAGGACCATGTTGCCGCCGGTCAAACGCCTGGTGAAATATGGGGCCATAAGGGCGGGGCTGGAGGTGACTTCTCTTCCGGCTGTCCGCTCGGCATTTCCATCCCTTGCCGGGCGGGGCGTGATTTTCACGCTTCACCATGTGCGCCCTGGGCAGCCGGTTTCGGCTTTTGCGCCCAATGTGCAATTGTCCGTCACGCCGCAATTTCTGGAAGAGGCCATTGAGGCCGCGCTCGAATCCGGTCTCGTGCCCGTTCATCTGCATGATCTGCCGGCTCTGCTTGCCGACAGCGGCGAAGGCCGGTCGTTCTGTGCCTTCACGCTTGATGACGGTTATCGCAACAATGCTGAACATGCTGCGCCGATCTTCCGTAAATACGCGGTTCCCTACACGATTTTCGTCACGCCAGGTTTTGTTGAGCGTAGCCGCAGCCTGTGGTGGGAAACCGCGGCGGCGCTGACGCAGAAAGCCGCATCGTTCGAATTTGATTTTGGGGCAGGGCCGGAGCAGGTGGAATGTGCCACGCCATCACAGAAGCTGGAGGCATTCGCCCGGCTTGAAAACTTCGTCCAGGAATCCGCGGAAGATGACGCGGTGGAAAGGATCGATCGCGTCGCAAGGCAGCATGGCCTCGACCCCATCGCGATGGTGGACGAATTGGTCATGGATGCGGCCGAACTCAGGACGCTGTCGGACGATCCGCTCGTGCATTTTGGCGCGCATACCATGACACATGTGAACATGCGCAAGATCGATGCGGTGCGCCTCGCCCATGAGATCGAGGAATCGACGTGCCGGGTGGAAGTTTATGTGGGCCAGCGGCCGCAATCCTTCTCTTATCCCTATGGCTGGGTCCGGGCCGTGGGAGAGCGCGAAGCAAAAGCGGTATCGGATGCGGGCTTCTCCGTGGCGGTCACCACGCAGGCCGGTGTTCTCGGCCCTCACAGCCTCGAAAAGCCGGCCCAGCTGCCGCGCGTTTCGTTGAACGGACGCTTTCAGAAAAAGCGCTTCGTCAAGGCGCTCATCTCGGGCCTGCCTTTCCGGTTCATCTAGCGGCTATATCTGCTTTCCTTCTTTCGCCCGCTCCGCGGCAATGCGGAGGCCGTCGGCCTTTTGCATGCACATGACAATTTTTGTTATTCACATCCTTTTATCTATTGATTATAAATAAATTTATCGAGGTAAAACATTACAACTTTTTTGAAGGCTCTGCCCGTGCTGCTGATTTTCGCCGATGATCTGACCGGTGCTCTTGATGCCGCCGCCCCTTTCGCCGGGCGCGGGTTGGCAACCGAGGTTGCGATCGGGCTTGATGGTGTTCGCGAAGCGCTTGTGGATGCGCCCGCGATCCTTAGCGTCAACCTCGGCTGCCGCGATGGAAAAGCGGAGGAGGCCCACCGCCGCACGCGGGACCTGATGGCGCTGGTTCCGGCCGGTACGATGTTTTTCAAGAAGATCGATTCCCGGTTGAAGGGACATATTGCGGCGGAAATGGACGCGATTTCCTATCGGCAGGCACTGGTCGCCCCCGCCATTCCCTATTTCGGACGTATCGTCACCGGCGGCGCCGTCTCCGGCTTCGGTGTCGAAACCGCCATTCCGGTTGCTGCAAAACTCGGCGGGCATGCCGCGCGCTGCACGATACCGGATACGGGCTCGCAAGGTGATATTCGCGAGGCCCTCATCGCCGCGCAGGCAGAGGGGGTCGATCTTCTGGTGGGTGCGCGCGGGCTTGCCGAAGCGCTGGCCGAGACGATGGCAGCCGAGCGCGCTCCGCAGGCGGCGACCGTTCCACCGGGCAAGGGCGTTTTTGTCATCGGCTCGCGCGATCCGATCACGGTCGGGCAGATCGACGTTCTCAGGAGTGACGGGAATGTCTCGATCATCGAGGCGCCCAATGGTGTGGTGCCACATCAAGCCAGCGATGATTCTGATCTGACACTGGTTCAGGCAACGCAGGGTGCGGACGATCTCTCGCCGCTTGCAGTTTCCGATCATCTGGCGGAAGGCGTCGTGCCGCATTTCACCGCCGGGGCGAAAAGACTGCTTCTCTCGGGCGGGGCGACTGCCGAAGCCGTGCTGCGGGCCATGGGCATCTCGCGCCTGCGTCTTGCCGGCGAATGCCTGCCGGGTCTTGGCGTCGGCTGGGCTGGTGACCAATGCATCATTGCGAAGTCCGGCGGTTTTGGGCAAGCTGACACGTTGAAACGGATTGCGAAAATGATGCTTGGCGAAAACGACGCTGGAGAGAGCTGACCAGATGGGGCTGATGAAAGAAACGGCGCGCAAGGCACTTCCGGACATTATTTTCGAGAGAATGCACCGGGCGATCAAATCCGGGGCCTATAAGCCGGATGAGCGGCTGCCGACCGAACATGAACTCGCCATGGAATTCGAAGTCTCGCGCCCGGTCGTGCGCGAGGCGCTGCGGCGCCTGCGCGAGCAGGGGTTCATCTATTCCCGTAGGGGTTCCGGCAGTTATGTCAGGGCGTTTGGCCTGCGCGAGCCGCTCGGTTTCGGCCAACTGGAAAATGTCGCGGACCTTCTGAACTGTTATGAATTCAGGTTGACGCTGGAGCCGGCTGCGGCGGCTGCGGCGGCATTGCGGCACGATGCCGAAAGGCTGGCGGCGATCAGGAAGGCGCTTGAACTGATGCGGGACGCCACCAATCGCCAGTCCCACCGCGAGGATGCCGACTACCAGTTTCACCTCGCAATCGCGCGGGCGGCCAGGAACAGTTATTTCTCCACCGCCATGGAAGCGCTGAAGGACCATATTGCAGTTGGGATGAAGTTCCACGGTATGTCGGTAAAGCGGGAGGCATCCGGCCTGACGCGTGTTTTCGCCGAACATGAGGCCATTGCAAAGGCGATCGCCGATGGTGATGCGGAAGCGGCCCGCCAGTTGATGCTCCAGCACCTGACGGGCTCGCGTGACCGCCTGTTTGAATCGTCCCATGCGGATTAAGGCCGCGGCCCAGGGCCGGTGCGCCTAGCCACGCACGGGCTTTCTCCTCAGAAGGCGTGGCGGTAGATGCCGAGCACGTCCTCAAGGCTCATATCCACCGGGTTATTGTCCATCAGCCGGCGGATGGCATGTGCGTCCTCGGCATAACGGGGCAGATCGCCCTCCGTCGCCCCATGCCGCGCGAGTGACATTTCAATGCCGAGCCCGGCACAGAAATCCGTCGCCGCCTTGCGAAGATCGTCCTGCGAGAGATGATCGCGAAGGCCGAGCGCGCCGGCCACTTCCGCCGTCTTCTCCGAAACGGCAGGCTGGTTGAAGGCCAGAACATGCGGAAAGACGATGGCATTGGCCAGCCCGTGGGGCAGGTTGAGAAGCGTGCCGAGCGGATAGGCGATAGCGTGGCCGGCGGCCGTATTGACCGGGCCGAGGCAGATGCCGCCGTAATAGGAGGCGAGCATCATGCCTTCCCGCGCTTGCGTATCCGCGCCATCGCGAACGGCGCGCGCCAGATATTTGCCGACCAGCGCAAAGCCCATGCGGGCAAAACCGTCGATCATCGGATGGGCCTTGCGATTGGTGAAAGCCTCCACGCAATGGGCCATGGCATCCACGCCCGTTGCCGCGGTCACGGCTGGTGGTACGGAATAGGTGAGTTCCGGATCGAGAACGGCGAAATCCGCGATCAGATAAGGGCTTTCAACCGCGATCTTGTTGCCTTTGACGGGATCGGTGATGAGCGAGCGGATACCCGCCTCTGACCCGGTGCCGGCGGTGGTGGCGATTTGCACGAGACGCGTATCGCGCCCGGCCACCCTGTTCGGTCCGGCCACATCGTCAAGCGTCTGGCCGGAATTCCACAGCGCGGCAACGAGCTTTGCCACATCCATGACAGAACCGCCGCCGAGGCCGACGACGAGATCGGGTTTGGCCGCGCGCGCGGCAGCAAGCGCTGCATCGAGTGTCGCGGTATCCGGCTCGCCGGGAATGGCGTCGAATACGGTGAAGGGACCCTGCAATTGCAACCGGTCGACAAATTTAGCCGTCAAAGGCGTGGCGATCACCAGGGTCGAGGCGTTTTTGCCGGCGAAGGCCCCGACCTGCGCAATCGTGCCCGCACCGACGGCGAGCCTGCGCGGCTGGTGGATGATAATGGGAGCTGTGGGCATGGTACTCATCCCTTCTGGGCCTTGCCCGACACGAGCTTGCGCGCATAGGCGATGGCCGCGTTCATGTTGCCGTGATTGGCGATGCCCTTACCGGCAATGTCGAAGGCGGTGCCGTGATCGACGGAAGTGCGGTCTATCGGCAAATCAACGGAGACGTTGACGGCGGTATCGAAGGCGACAAGCTTGATCGGGATATGGCCCTGATCGTGATATTGCGCGACGACGAGATCGAAAGCGCCCGAGTAGGCCCGGTGAAACACGGTATCGGCGGAAATCGGCCCCTGCACCTCGATGCCTTCGGCGCGGGCGGCTGCGACCGCCGGTGCGATCTGATCGTCATCTTCCGTGCCGAACAGGCCGTTTTCGCCGCAATGCGGATTGATGCCGGCAACGGCGATCCGCGGCCGCTCGTAACCGATGCGCTTCAGATGGGCATTGCCGGCGCGGATGGTCGCCAGCACCCGCTCCGTCGTCGCCCGGCGAATGGCGTCCTGCAGGGAAACATGGGTCGATACGTGGATCACCTTCAGTCGCTCGGAAGCGAGCAGCATATAGGCGGCGGATGAGCCGGTTAGGCTGCGCAGCATGCCGGTGTGACCATCATAATGGTGGCCTGCCAGATTAAGCGCCTCCTTGTTGATCGGCGCGGTGACGATGCAGCCGATTGTTCCGGCTTCGGCATCGCGCACGGCTTTTTCGATGAAACGGAAGGCGGCGTCGCCAGCCACCGGCGACAGCGTGCCCCATGGGAGCGGCGCACCCTCCACCGGCAGGTCGACCACATGGGAGGTGAGATCGATATCAACACCGAGCGCCTCCTGTGCTGCTTCCAGCGTGGGGAGGTTTCCGTAAATCCGGGTTGCGGCGCGATCGGCAGCGGACATGTCCGCCAGCGCCCGAACGGTGATCTCGGGGCCAACACCGCACGGGTCGCCCATGGTGATGCCAATGATGTTGCTCATCTTTTTCTCCCGTCCGTGGCGTCGGCCCAGCCGGGCGCCAGCCGGACATATTTGATTGCGCGGCGATGATAGGTGTAGCTTGCGTGCAGCGTACCGTCCGGCGCTTCCAGAAGCCATGGATAGGACATTTCCAGATTGCGGCCATCCGTCGAATCGTTTGACAGGCAGGTGCCCGGCCCATCCTCGATCAGTATCCGGGTGGGGAAGCTCAACCCATCATCATTGGAAAGGCAGACGGAGACCGGAGCGCGCGGCACGCCCCAGATCGGCACGCATCCGCCGCTCGGATCGGCATCCGGCCTGTCGTCCTCTTCGCCCAGCTCGTCATAGAGCGAAGCGCGCCGGTCGCTGGATTCCTGTGCATTGACGGGATTGCAGATCATTGCCAGTCGGCCGTCAGCGAGCCTGATGACGGCAATGGACGAATTGTTGTTGGGCACGTCGGTCGGCTGCGGTTTCGACCAGGAGCGGCCGCCATCAGCACTTTCCGTGCGATAGACGAAATCGGCCTGGCGACGGCGAAAGAAGGCGGCGTAGCGCTCCTCCTCTGCCGCGACCGGGCTCATATGCACGCAGCCGGTCGAGTCAGGTAGATCCTGCAATGTCCATGTCGCGCCGTTGTCGGTGGATATGCCGAGCGCGGCGGTGTCGTGGCTGCCGTTCCATTTCTGGCCGGGACGCTGGATGCAGCGGAAGATCGGCAGGAGCCAGGCACCGTCATCGCGGATGCGAAGCGGCGCGCGGATGAAGCAGCCCTTGGGAAGATCAAGGAAGCGCCCTTCCTCGGATGTGAGTTTTTCCGCTTCCGCCGCGTCGCGGTGAATGCGCGCCATGCGGATGCGGCATTCATCCTGATTGCCTGAAGGCTGGGAGGTATGAAACAGCCATAACCCGCCATCCGGCGCAGTGAAGAGCACCGGGTTCTGTTCTGAATGGGCGGAGTCGTGGCTGAGGCGCTGTGGGGCTCCCCAGCGGGTAGCGTCTGGCGTCAGCACGGATGCGAAAATCGAAATATCTGACTTGCCTTCCAGCGTGCCGCCGAACCAGGCGCAGAGCAGCGTGCCATCATTGAGAAGGTGCAGGAAGCTCGCATGGTTCTGGATCATCGGTGACGGAAGGAAGGCTTCCTGCCGGTTTTCCGACACGGCGTGCATGGCTCCGGTCATGGCGTGAGCGATGTCATCAGGGGTCATCGTGGTCTCCTCTTGCCCTGATGAAAATGACATATTTGAAAAGTTGTCAAGTTTATTTGATATAAAAAGAGCGTCGTTTGTTTTTGATTTATGAACTTAAATATTTGTTTTTAAATGATAAAAGTATGTGATTTGCTGCGAATAAAAATTGCTTTCGAAAAATAAATTGACAAAAAATGTGATAACGCCGATGCTCTGTTCACGGGTGGAGGAGACAGTCATCCGCACGCCATGCTCCTCGATGCAGGAGATGGGGCTTTTCAGAATACCCCTTGCGGTGCGCCGCCATGTTGCTGAATTTCTGATCTGGGAGGAGAACGGAATGAAGAAGTCATTGATTGCGGGCGCCCTTGTTCTGGGTTCGCTCAGCGCCACGGTTTCGCCGGTGCTTGCGGCATCGGGGCCGATCAAGATCGTGCTGGCGGAAGAGGCGGACCTGCTGGAACCCTGCATGGCCACGCGTTCCAATATTGGCCGCATCATCATGGAAAATGTCAGCGAGACGCTGACCGAGCTTGATGTACGCGGCAAGAACGGCGTGCAGCCGCGCCTTGCCGAAAAATGGGAACAGAACTCGGATGGCAGCTGGCGTTTTCATCTGCGCCAGGGCGTGAAGTTTTCCGACGGTACGGGTTTTGACGCCAAGGATGTGAAGCACAGCTTCGAGCGCATCATGAGCGACAAGAATGCCTGCGAATCCCGCCGCTATTTCGGCGGCATGACGGTGACGCCGACGGTTGTCGACGACCACACGATCGATTTCAAGACGGATCCGGCCCAGCCCATCCTGCCGCTCCTGATGTCGCTGGTCACGATCGTTCCGGAAGAAACCAAGATGGAATTTATCCGCGAGCCTGTCGGCACCGGGCCTTACAAGCTGACCAACTGGACGCCCGGCCAGCAAATCGTTCTGACCGCGCGCGACGATTATTGGGGCAAGGAGCCTGAGGTAACGGAAGCGACCTACCTCTTCCGCGCCGATCCCTCGGTACGTGCTGCCATGGTGCAGACCGGTGAAGCCGATCTTTCGCCCTCCATTTCCCAGCTCGACGCAACAAATTCGAAGACCGATTTTTCCTATCTCGACAGTGAAACGGTCTATATGCGCCTCGATCACAATATCGCGCCGCTGAACGATGTGCGGGTGCGCCGCGCGCTCAATCTTGCCATCGACCGGCAGGCCTTCCTGGGCACTCTGGTACCTGAAGGTGCGGTGCTGGCGACGGCGCTGGTTCCACCGACTACGCTTGGCTGGAACCCCGACGTCAAGGTCTTCCCTTACGACCCCGATGGTGCAAAAAAACTGCTCGAGGAAGCCAAGACTGCCGGTGTGAAGGTGGACACACCGATCACCATCATCGCGCGCACGGCGAATTTCCCGAACGTCACTGAGATCATGGAAGCGATCCAGCAGCAGCTGCAGGAAGTCGGCTTCAAGATCGACCTGAAATTCGTGGAAGTGGCCGAACACGAGAGCTATTATTCCAAGCCTTTCAAGGAAGGGCGCGGACCGCAGATCGTCGCCGCCATGCACGACAATTCCAAGGGCGATCCGTCCTTCACCATGTTCTTCAAATACGCCACCAAGGGCACACAGTCTGGCTTCTCTGACCCGAAGGTGGATGACCTGATCGAACGTGCCTCGGCTGCCGTCGGCGACGAGCGCGCCAAGCTGTGGTCCGAACTCATCGCCTACCTGCACGATGACGTGGTGGCGGATGTGCTGCTGTTCCACATGGTCGGTTTCTCCCGCGTCTCAGAACGTCTGGATTTCAAGCCCACCATCGCCACCAACTCGATGCTGCAGCTTTCGGAAATCGGCATCAAGTAAGCCGGTATCTTATGAGCCAAAGAGCGGCGGCGGAGCTCAAGCTTCGCCGCCCTCGTTGAAAAACCGGAGGCAACCATGCTGAGCTTCATCCGAAAACGTTCCGTTGCGAGCCTGATCTCCCTGATCGGCCTCATCGTGATGGTTTTCTTCCTCTCCCGCCTGACGGGGGACCCGGCCGCGCTGTTTCTGCCGGTTGAGGCTTCGGAGGAGTTGAAGCAGCAGTTTCGTGCGCTGCACGGCCTGAATGATCCGCTGATGGTGCAGTTCCTGCGTTATGCGGGCGATGTGATGACGGGGGATCTTGGAGAATCGCTCAGAAAGGCCCGTCCGGCGCTGGATGTTGTGCTGGAAGCTTTTGTCTGGACGCTCTGGCTCGCGGTCATCACCATGTCGCTGGTCACCACGGCGGCCATCGTTGTCGGCTCGCTTGCAGCTTTCCGGTCCGGCGGCTTCTTCGACCGCATGGCGTCGACAATTTCCCTCATCGGTGCCTCGGTTCCGGATTTCTGGCTTGCCATCGTGGCGATCGTGGTCTTTTCCGTCAATCTCGCCTGGCTGCCCACATCAGGCACTGGCTCGGTGCTGCACTGGATCCTGCCGATTTCAGTACTCTTCGTGCGTCCCTTCGGTATCATCGTGCAGGTGGTGCGCGGTTCGATGATCGGCGCCTTGTCTTCCGCTTACGTCAAGACGGCACGCGCCAAGGGCGTAAAATCCGGGCCGATCATCTTCATCCATGCTTTGCGCAACGCCATGCTGCCGGTCATCACCGTCATCGGAGATCAGGCGGCAAGCCTTCTCAACGGTGCAGTCATCGTCGAAACCATCTTCGGTTTTCCCGGTGTCGGCAAGCTGATGATCGATTCCATCCTCCAGCGGGATTTCAACGTCGTGCTGGCCGCCATTCTCGTCACCGCGCTGGCCATCTTCCTGATGAACCTTCTGATCGATATCGCCTATGCGCTGCTCGATCCGCGTATCCGGCACTGAGGAGGTCATACAGCCATGAGCCTTTTGAACGCCGACACCCAGATCATCGACGAGCCCTCCTTCGCAACACGCATGCTGCGTATGTTATGGGCGGACAAATTCGCGCTCTGTGCCGCGATCTTCCTCGTTATCGTCGTCGTCCTCGCCTTTGTCGGCCCGGCCTGGCTGGGTGATCTCGCGACGAAACAGAACCTGCGCGGGCGTAACCTCGCGCCCTTCGATTGGCAGCGCGAATGGTATTTCTGGTTGGGAGCGGATGCGCTGGGCCGTTCGCTTCTGGCGCGCATCGTCGCCGCCACGCAAAATACGCTAATGATCGCCGCCGGCGCCGTGCTTCTCTCCGCCGTCACCGGCACGGTGCTCGGCCTGATCGCCGGTTTTTCCTCCAATCGCGTCGGCCAGATCATCATGCGGCTGGCGGATGTGATCATGTCCTTTCCGTCGCTGCTGATCGCGGTCATCGTGCTTTATCTGCTCGGTTCCTCCATTCTCAACCTGATGCTGGTCCTGGCGATTACCCGCATTCCCGTTTATATCCGCACCACAAGGGCGGAGGTGCTGGAGGTGCGCGAACGTATGTTCGTGCAGGCGGCAAGGGTTATGGGCGCATCCGGCAAACGCATCCTGTTCCGCCACATCCTGCCCGTGGTACTGCCGACACTGACGACATTGGCGACGCTCGATTTCGCATATGTGATGCTGGCGGAAAGCGCTCTCTCATTTCTCGGCATCGGCATTCAGCCGCCGGAAATCACCTGGGGCCTGATGATTTCGCAGGGGCGGCAATATCTCACCAATGCCTGGTGGCTGTCCTTCTGGCCGGGGCTTGCCATCATTCTCACCACTCTGTCGCTGAACCTGCTGTCCAACTGGCTGCGCATCGCGCTTGACCCCGTGCAGCGCTGGCGGCTGGAAATGAAGGGCCGAAAGCATGGCTGACCATCTTCTCGACGTGCGAAATCTTTCCGTGGAGTTCCACACCGCAAGCGGCGTCGTCCATGCGGTAAAGGATGTTTCCTATCATATCGACCGTGGCGAAACGCTAGCGATCCTAGGCGAAAGCGGCTCGGGCAAATCGGTATCCTCGTCGGCCATCATGAATCTCATCGACATGCCGCCCGGCCGCATCAGCGGCGGCGAAATATTGCTCGACGGCAAAGACCTTCTAACCATGCCGGATGAGGTGCGCCGCGAGATCAACGGTCGGCGCATCGCCATGATCTTTCAGGATCCGCTCAGCCATCTCAACCCGGTCTATACCGTCGGCTGGCAGATCCGCGAAGCGATGACCACCCACGGCATGGGCAAGGCGGAAGCTGAAGCGGAGGCGAGGCGGCTTGTCGCCCGTGTCGGCATTCCCGATCCCGACCGGGCGCTTTCGAAATATCCGCATGAATTTTCGGGTGGCCAGCGCCAGCGTGTGATGATCGCCATGGCGCTTGCGTTGCGGCCCGATCTTCTGATCGCTGACGAGCCGACCACCGCGCTTGATGTGACGGTGCAGGCCGAAGTGCTTGCGCTTCTCAAGGAATTGCAGCGGGAAACCGGCATGGCCGTGCTCATCATCACCCACGATCTCGGTGTTGTCGCCGAAATCGCCGACCGGGTGGTGGTGATGGAAAAGGGCGTATTGGTGGAAGCCGGCACGGTTCGCGAGGTTTACCGCAATCCGCAGCATCCCTATACCCGCAAGCTCATCAATGCCGCCCCCGGCAAGGGCGACATGCATCAGCCAGAAGCGAAAGGTGAGCCGCTTCTCAGCGTGCGCGACGTGCGCAAGCGTTACGGTGCATTCGAAGCGCTGAAGGGCGTTTCCTTCGACCTGATGGCAGGCGAGACCATTGCCGTCGTCGGCGAAAGCGGTTCCGGCAAATCGACGCTGGCGCGCATTCTGCTACGGCTCGATGAACCGGATGCGGGCAGCGCCGTCTGGAAGGGACGCGACCTGTTCAAGCTATCGCCGGCGGAACTGTTTGCGTTGAGGCGTGATTTGCAGATGGTGTTCCAGGACCCCACCCAGTCGCTCAACCCCCGCATGACGGTGTTCCAGTTGATCTCCGAAGCCTGGGTCATCCATCCCGATATATTGCCGAAAGCGAAATGGCGCGAACGGGTCGGCGAATTGCTGCAGCAGGTCGGCCTTTCGCCGGAACATATGCGCCGTTATCCGCACCAGTTCTCCGGCGGCCAGCGCCAGAGGATCGCGATTGCCCGCGCGCTTGCGTTGGAGCCGAAGCTCATCATCTGCGACGAGGCGGTCTCGGCGCTCGATGTTTCGGTTCAGGCGCAGGTCATCGCGCTTCTGGACAGGCTGCGTCGCGACATGGGTCTCTCCTTTATCTTCATCGCCCATGACCTTCCTGTTGTGCGGGATTTTGCCGATCACGTCATGGTCATGCAGCGGGGAGAGGTGGTGGAGTTCGGCACGGTGCGGCAGGTGTTCGAAGCCCCGCGCGAGGCCTATACCCGCGCGCTGCTTGCCGCCAGCCTCGATCCGGATCCCGATATGCAATCCCGGCATCATCATGCGGCCGGCCACACCATTGAAAATTCAAGCGGAGTTCTCCCATGAGCAAACAAGCTTTCGTCGCGCTCGTCACCTGTTTCAACGAGGACGAAACCATCAATTACGAGGCGACCCGCGCGCAGGTGCGCCGCCAGGTGGCGGCTGGCAACAACATCATGTGCGCCGGCACAAACGGCGATTTCACCGCGCTGACGCGTGAGGAGAAAATCCGGCTGACCGAAGAGGTGGTGGACGAGGTGGCCGGCCGCGCCAAGGTGATCGTCAATGCCGGCATGCCGGCCACGTTCGAAACCCTGCAACTCGCCAAAGCCTTTGACCGTATCGGCGTCGACGGCATCGCCGTCATCACGCCTTTCTTCATCGCCTGCACGCAGGATGGCTTGATCCGCCATTTCTCGGCGGTGGCCGATGCCGTTGAAACGCCGGTCTATCTCTATGATATTCCCGCCCGCACCCAGAACCACATCGAACCGGAAACGGCGCGCAAGCTCGCATCCCATGGCAATATCGCCGGTATCAAGGATTCCGGCGGCGCGCAGCAGACGCTCGAAGCCTATCTTCAGGTGGCGAAGGACATGCCCGGTTTCGAGGTCTATTCCGGCCCGGACCACCTCGTGCTCTGGTCACTGCAGAATGGTGCCGCCGGCTGCATCTCCGGCCTCGGCAACGCTATGCCAGATGTGCTCGCCGGCATTCTCAACGCATTCAACGCCGGCGACATAGCCGAAGCTGAACGCCAGCAGGCGATCTATGCCAATTTTCGCACCGATCTCTACGCTCTCGGTTTTGCACCCGCCATGGTCAAGCGCTCGCTTTACCTCCAGGACCCCTCCGTCGGAGCCAGCCGCCAGCCGGCCCTTCTGCCGGATCAGGAACAGGATGCAAAAATTCTGGAAATCCTGCGGCGCTATCGACGGCTGTGATCCCGGTGCAGAATGTGACGTGCACGGGAAAGACCGATGCTCGCCACGTCAAAATAACCGGTTGAAACAGCAAAACTCGGAAGCGCTTCCATGGTCCCGCATATGACGAATAATTTGTGACACAAACACGAAATTTCCCTTGTCAGCTTGACCATTGATGTTTAAGAGGAGCGCGCAACGCAAGCGTTCGCGCATGCGGAGAGGTGGCAGAGTGGTCGAATGCACCGCACTCGAAATGCGGCATACCTGCAAGGGTATCGTGGGTTCGAATCCCACCCTCTCCGCCAAGTTCTAATCACTCTCCGTCAGTTACCTGTAAAACCTTGGATTTCCTCGTAAAACCTCTGCTCGCCAGCGGCCCTTGAAGAGTGAAAATCATGCGGGTATCGCGCCCGGTACACCTTTCGGTACATGTTCAGGCACCTCCAATGTGTTCGTTGAGGCTGGGGCGCGAATTTCTCGTCAACAATCAACAATAGTAATACTTAATTCAGAAATTTCGTAAAGGTTGCAAAGGCAGGCCTCACTGTATCGTTGGGGCGAAAATGTCACTCAGATTTGCGGCTGCTTTTGGTGGAGCAACTGTCTGGCGACTGGCGTCCGATGACCGAGCGCAACCATCTGCAATGTTTCCCTGTCTCCAGCCAAGTGCCTTTCCGGCAGCTTGACGAAGTTTGCCATGAGGTCTGAAATGTCGCTCCTGAAAAACACCAAAATCCAAACGAAAGTCGTGGCCGTTATCGCGCTAACAAGCCTGGCTTCGCTGCTCGGCCTGACCTATGTCAGCCTGCAATACAAGAATACGGACAGCAACTACAGTAACTTCATCGCAAATGACGCGCTCGCGGCAGTGTTGAATGCCAGGACAAGTGGCAATCTCAACGCGCTGGGAATGCAGATGCTCCGCGCCAGCCTGACAGATCCAAAGGGCAGTGATTTCGAAGCGGCCGTCAAGACGTTTAGGGCCGACAGGAAACAGCTTGAAGAGCGGCAGAACACGATCGTTCAATTGGTTCCCGCGCGCGCGGATGCTGCGCGTGATATATTGAAGGGTGTCGCCGAAGTAGAAGAAATCGGCAATAAGGTCATCAGTCTGGTCCAGGCTGGTCAACAAGCTCAGGCTCAGCAAATGGCTCTGGATCTCCTGAAAAAACTGGGAGAAGTGTCACCGAAGATCAGCGCCGGTAACGAGCAACTGATAGCGTCGATGAACCAAGGTCGTGAGCGCCTGACGCAGCTCACCAACTCCACGATTGTTATCGGTATAGCTGGATTAATCCTTGTATCTTTAGTCTTGATTGGATTTGGCCTGTTCATCTCCTCGCGTGGTATCACGACGCCCGTTGCGCGCCTTCGGGAACGAATGACGTCGCTGGCAGGCGGCGAGACGGGTGCTGAGGTCGACGGAGCGGATCGTAAGGACGAAATCGGCCAGATGGCTAAAGCCGTCGCGGTATTCCGCGACAATGCCCTGGAGCGCATCCGACTGGAGCGGGAGGTTGAAGCCAATCGCAGCCTGTCGGAGCGAGAGCGGGTTGAGCGCGAACAACAGCGCGCCAAAGATGCTGGCGATATCGAATTCGCATCCAACCATGTTGCCGCAGGCCTCGCAGCCCTTGCCGATGGCAATGTTTCCCATCGCATCACTGACGTGTTTGTCGGCCAGATGGATCACGTTCGACAGGACTTCAACAGGTCGGCGGAGAAGCTCGAGACCGCCCTGACACAGGTGGCCGAGAATGCCCGTGCTATCGAAAGTGGCTCGAACGAAATCCGATCTGCGGCCGACGATCTTGCCAGACGTACCGAGCAACAGGCCGCCGCCGTCGAGGAGACTGCCGCCGCACTCGAAGAAATCACCACCACTGTTAGAGATTCAACCAGGCGCGCGCAGGAAGCCGGTCAATTTGTCAGCCGAGCCAAAGTCGGTGCGGAACAATCTGGTGAGGTCGTACGGCGCGCTGTCATCGCCATGGGGCAGATTGAAAAGTCCTCCAGCGAGATCAGCAACATCATCGGTGTGATTGATGAGATCGCCTTCCAGACCAATCTGTTGGCCCTGAATGCGGGTGTCGAAGCCGCCCGCGCGGGCGATGCCGGAAAGGGTTTTGCTGTCGTCGCCCAGGAAGTACGTGAGCTTGCCCAGCGTTCTGCCAGTGCCGCCAAAGAGATCAAAACATTAATCAATGCATCCAACGGCCAGGTACAGGAAGGTGTCCAGCTTGTTGATGAGACAGGCCGCGCGCTTGAGACTATCGTTTCGGAGGTGCAGGAGATCAATCGACACGTCAGTGCAATTGTTGATGCCGCACAGGAGCAGTCTTCAGGTCTTCAACAAATCAACACCGCCATTAACGAAATGGATCAGAACACGCAGAAAAACGCGGCCATGGTCGAGGAGACAACCGCTGCGACCCACAGCCTGTCGCGCGAGGTAGCTTCGCTCAACGAGCTCCTGAGACTTTTCAAACTCTCGGGACCAACACATGTGCGAGCTGCCGTTCACCCTTCGGCAGCAGTTGAGAAAGCAGTTGCCTCACCGGCGAGGGCTATTGTCCGCAAGGTCGCCAGTGCTTTTGCGGGGAATGCCGCCCTCAAGCAGGACAACTGGGAGGAGTTCTGATGAATGAACAGTATAGCGCTGCGGGCGGGGTTTGGAGGCCGTCGCCCTCCCGCCTGGCCAGCACTCTCCGTTCGACCAGATCGCGAGGGGCCGGGTAGATCACGATCGTTGAAACAACCCGCCATGCAAATAGAGCGCCAGTGCCATGCAAAGTAGTCCTGAAATCGCCACAGTCGAAACCGCCGGCAAGACCGCTCTGCACAAGCTGCTCATGGCTGGCATCGATCAAGGACATGTGTGGCCGGCCTTTCAACCGATCGTGGATATTCGATCTGGCAACGTCGCTGGCTTTGAAATCCTGGCCCGCTGGGGCGAACCGAGTACCGCTGAAATAAGCCCCATGACCTTCATCCCGCGTCTGGAGCAATATGGGCTGATAGATATCCTTTCGGATGCCCTTATAAGCCGTGCCTGCCGCGAGGCCATCGGCTGGCCAGGCCAATTCTCGCTTGCCTTCAATATCTCGCCGCTTCAACTCACAAACGAGGATTTTCCGCACCGTCTTTCCGAAATCATCGCTACCACTGGTTTCCCGATGAATCGGGTAGAGCTGGAAGTCACCGAAGGGTCGTTGCTCTCCGACGATGATCAGGCTTATAGAACCCTGCATAAACTGAACGCCCTCGGCGTAAAGATCGGCATTGATGATTTCGGGACTGGCTATTCCAGCCTTGCTCGCCTGGAATCCTTCCCCTTTCATAAGCTGAAGATCGACAAACGTTTCGTGAGCACTCTCGACATCGAACCGAGCAAGCGCCGGATCGCGGCGGCAGTGATCGGCCTTGGCCAAAGCCTGGGCATGACCGTTGTTGCCGAAGGAGTCGAAACTGCGGACGAGGAATCCATTTTGCGCAATCTCGGTTGCGATCTTGCGCAGGGATGGCTTTACAGCAAGGGCTTGCCGGCTCACGAAGCACTCTGCAAGCTCAATCGCCGGGGTGTCGTCGACGCAAGCGGCCGATCCTTAGATATCTCGCCGTTCCAGCAATTCCACCAACTTGCCAGCCTCTATGAGCAAGCACCGGTCGGGCTGTGTTTCCTGGACATGGACTTTAGGCACGTCCGCGTCAATGATCGCTTTGGCAGCATACTGGGTCTGACCGGCGTGGAAATTGAAGGCAAGACGATCTATGACCTCTTGGAAGGTGAAGTGCTGGAATCAGTCATCACGGTGCTGATGGAAGCAGCGGCAACAGGTGAACCGGTCATTCGGGAATATGTTGTCGGAACCCGCGACATTCAAGTCATTAATACCAGGGTTCTCGACCTCGGCGGCAAGGAGATCGGCTATTCGATAGTCTCGATCGACGTTACCGAAGAAAATCGGCTCAAGGCAAACCTTATCTAGTCTGAATCGTCCAAGGCCGGCCTTAAACGACAAGGCGAACCACACCGGGTTTGCCGGAGGCCATTTGGTTTAAGTCATGCAGCCATGGCTGGCGCGTCCAGAATGACGTCATGCTACGTTTCGGCTCCGGGGCTCCGGCTGACGGTATGTTTTCGGTGGGCTCCAGGAGGCGTCGGTGGTTGAACCAGCCGCTCTGTTCCAAAATGGCGAATTCCATCGCTTCGAAGTTCCTCCACGGCCCGCGCCAATGGATGACCTGGCCTTAGAGAGACCGTTGGCCGAAACGCCATAGGTTCCCCGGGCATCACGTCGTCCGATGCCGCCGTTTCGGCTATCCGGGCAGGCTGCAACATGAATGGTGTCGAATGCCGTCGATATGGACCTCGGGACTTCGTGAGCCTTCTCCAATTGAGGCCCGGAAGGACGAACCTTAGCCGCCGGGCGGATACCCAGCGGCCGCGTTGCTGTTCATTGGCGGCTAGCTGTGTGTGATCTTGGTACCCAGCACGTTCAGGCATTCGCGCATGAATGCGGCAAGCCCGGTCCAGCCCTTGGCCGAAACCAGGTTCCCGTCGACATGGGCTTCGGTGGGCTTCACGTCGATATAGATGCCACCGACGGCCGTCACCTCAGGCTCGCAGGCGCCGAGACCCGCGACCTTCCGACCCTTGAGCACGCCCGGCACGGCCATCAGGATCTGCACGCCATGGCAGATGGTGAAGATCGGTTTTCCGGTCTCGTGAAAATGGCGAACCATGGCCTGAATGCGCTTGTCGGTGCGGATATATTCCGGACCGCGACCGCCGGCGGCATAGACCGCATCATAATCCTCGACCCGGACTTCGGAAAATGTCTTGTTGATATCGGCATAGTGGCCGAGTTTTTCCGTATAGGTCTGGTCGCCCTCGAAATCGTGCAGCGAGGTCTTGATGCGGTCACCGGCCTTCTTGTCGGGGCAGATGACGTGGACTGTATGGCCCACTGCTTCCATCCCCTGCTGAAACACGAAGATTTCATATTCCTCGGTGAACTCGCCTGTCAGCATGAGGATTTTCTTGCCACTCATGTCATGTCTCCTGTTGTCATTGATTTTGGGTGGTGCCCGGAGCCGGCCGGGCACCGTTTCGGATCAGAATGGGGAATTGGGGAAATAGAACTGATCGGCATTTTCCGGCGTGATCAGCGGCGCTCCGAGCAGGAACGAACCCCGCACCGGTGCCTGTCCGTTGAACTGCGCGGCCGTCATATATATTGCCGACTTGATCATCGATGGCGGGTAAGGTGTCGAGATCGGCGTGCGCACGTTCTTCTCCTTCACCATCTCGATGACCTGCTTCATGCCGTTGCCGCCGAGAGCATATTTGATGTCCTTGCGTCCGGCATTGTCGACAGCCTCGAGAACGCCGAGTAGCATGTCGTCGTCATTGGCCCAGACGGCATCGATCTTCGGATATTTGGCCAGATAATCCTGCATCAGCTTGAAGGCTTCGTCCTGGTTCCAGTTGGCATACTGGATGTCGAGGGTCTTGATATTGCTCTTGTTGACGACGTCAGAAAAGCCCTTGATGCGCTCGTCGTCGATGACAGTCGGGATGCCGCGCAACACAACGATCTGGCCCTCGCCACCCAGCTTGTCTACGAGCCAGTGGGCCGTGTTGGCGCCGACCGCGATGTTGTCGCCGGCGACATAAAGATCCTGCACGCTCGGATCGGTCAGACCACGGTCAACGACGGAAATGAAGGTGCCCTTCTGTTTGATCTGCTCTACCGGGCCGGTCAGTTCCTCGGACGTGAAGGGCAGGATGACGAGCGCATCGAGTTTGCGGCTTGCCGAAAGATCCTCAAGCGCCGAGACCTGCGCGGTGGCCGAAGCCGCCGTCGACAGCACCACGTCGATGTTCGGGAAGGCGGCCTCGATTTCCTTTTCGGCCTGTTCGGCATGGTAGACGACTCCCCCCGTCCATCCATGCGTCGCCGCCGGGATCGACACGGCGATCGTCACCTTCTTGTCTTCGGCCTGAGCGCCGCCAAGCGGCAGGACCAGGGCCAATGCGGCAGTTGATAACAACAGTCCGGCTTTCTGGATAATAGACTTCATTTTCTCCTCCTTTTGAAGTCAGTGCTGTTTTCAGCGGTTGGCAGTAAAGCGGTGCGCCAGCATGGCGATGATGATGATCGCACCCTGTACGGCGGCGACGAGGTATTCCGAGACCATGTCCGAGAGGACCATGACGTTGGCGATGACCTCGAGAATGAGCGCACCGGCCACGGTGCCGCCGATGCGCCCGCGTCCGCCGCGAAGAAGCGTGCCGCCGATCACGACAGCGGTGATGACCTGCAGCTCCCAAAGCTGTCCGGTCGTCGGCGTCGCCGCGCCAAGACGCGGCACGTAACAGATGGCCGCAATCGCCACGCAGACACCTTGAATGACGTAGGCGCCGGTGCGCACCGCCGCGACGTTGACGCCGGAAAAGCGCGCGACCTCGACATTGGAGCCGGCCGATGTCAGGCGGCGGCCATACTTGGTTTTGTAAAGCAGGAACGCGCCGATCATCACGACGACGAAGGTAATGAGCACCGGATAGGGAATGCCGAAAATGCTGCCGAAATAGACCGGCCGGTAGGCGTCGCGCAGACCGCGGTCGATGGGCAGCGAACCGCCATTCGTCATGAAGGTGATGAAGGCGCGGAAAATCCCCATTGTGCCCAGCGTCACGATGAAGGGCTCGATGCGCCCCACCGTCACGATCAGGCCATTGAAAAGCCCGCAGAGCGCACCGACCACCAGCGCCACGCCCGCTCCCATCGGGATGGCCCAGCCGCCGAAAGACGGGGCGAGATGGTTCATCACCATGATCATGGTGCCGGTGACGAAGGCCATCATGGAGCCGACCGACAGGTCTAGCCCGCCCGACGAGATCACAAAGGTCGCTCCGACGGCGATGATGGCGACGAAGGCGCTGCGTGTAACCACATTGATCAGATTGGCCGACGCTACGAAATTGGAATTCACCAGCGCGCCGATGAGGACGATGACGGCAAGCGCTATGAAGGGTGCGAGGTCCGCCCAGCGGATGCGGTTGCCCTCGTCAACGGGTATGATTGTCGTTGTTGCTGTCGCTGCGGTCATATTCGTCCTCCCCGACGACGTCGCGTCCACCGACCGTGGCGGCGTAGACGACATTTTCCTCATTGATTTCAGTGCCGAAAAGCTCGGCGACGATCCTGCCGGCCCGCATCACGAGAACGCGGTCGGCGAGCCCCACCAGCTCCGACATTTCCGACGAGATGACGATGCAGGCCTTGCCTCCCCGCACCATCGCGTCGATGAATTCGTAGATCTGGCTCTTGTTGCCGATGTCGATGCCGCGCGTCGGTTCGTCGATGATCACCACCGAAGGGTCGGTGAGCATGACCTTGGCGAGCAGCAGCTTCTGCTGGTTGCCACCGGAAAGCTTTCCCGCCTCCAGCCGCAGCGAACGGACGCGGATATCGTAATCCGCCACAGCCTCCTCAAGCCGTGAACGCTCGCCCCGCCTGTCGAGAACGGCGCGCGGATTGACGGTGTCCAGCGCCTGAAGCGTCAGGTTAGGGCCAAGCTTCTCCTCCAGAAGCAGGCCCTTTCCCTTTCGATCCTCGGTCAGGTAGACAAGGCCGGCCTCCATCATTGTTCGGACCGAGCGCTGTTTGATGTCCTTGCCGTTGAGGATGACGCTGCCCGCCCGTGACGGACGAAGGCCCATCAGCCCTTCGATAAGCTCGGTACGCCCGGCGCCAATCATGCCGCCGATGCCGAGCACCTCCCCGGGACGGACGCTGAAGCTCGCGGTTTCTGCGCCGTGATCGACTGCCAGATCCGTGACCGAGAGAATGGGTGCGCCTTCCGCAGGCGGGCGTTTGTGGGGATAAAGCATCTCCAGTTCCCGCCCGACCATGAGTTCGGCCATTTCACGCTGGCTGAGGCCGGCGGCCGGCCAGGTGCCGATCATGCAGCCGTCCCGCAGCACGGTGATGCGGTCGGCAAGCGCCTGCACCTCATCCAGGCGATGGGAAATATAAATAACTGCCACACCGTGATCGCGCAGTCTCCTGACGATATCGAGCAGCGCCGCAACCTCGTCATTGGCCAGAACCGCCGTCGGCTCGTCGAGAATGACGACCTTGCGATCGTCGAGAAGTGCACGCGCAATCTGCACAAGCTGGCGCTGGGCAAGCGGTAGTTCGCCGACACGATCGCGCGGGCGGGCCGTTGAACCAACCCTTTCCAGCATTTCGGCCGTGCGGCGGTTCATCGCCCGGTCATCGACCATCGGCCCCCGGCCGACTTCACGCCCGAGAAACAGGTTTTCCGCAACCGTAAGGTCCGCGGCGAGCAGGATTTCCTGATGCACCAGCACGATGCCGGCATTTTCCGCTTCCACCGCGTTGCGAAACTCTACCGGCTGGCCATCCATGAACAGTTGGCCTTCCGTCGGCGCGACGTGACCGGACAACAGCTTCATCAGCGTCGATTTGCCGGCGCCGTTTTCACCGATGATGGCGTGAACCTCTCCGGCGCGGACATCGAGCGTCAGATCCGACAGGACGGTGATCGGGCCATAGGCTTTACAAAGCCCATCGGCCCGAAGGATTGCGACCGCCGAACTTTCCGGCGCCGCCAGGGGTTGGGGAGACAGGACCGCGTTCATTCGAAAGCCGAAAGCAACCGGTCGCGCGAACGTTCGATATGGATGCGCATGGCGTCGACCGCCGCCTGCGGATCACCAGACCGAAATGCCGCAAGCAAATTCTCGTGTTCCTCAAGAGCCTCCTGCGTCACGCGTGTGTGAAACATCAGCCGGAAGATGTGCAGATGGACATGCTGGTTCGACAGCGTACTGCGGATCACATCGTTTCCGGCAATCTTGAGAATCTTGTCGTGGAACTGCGCGTCCGCACGGGCAAAGCGCGAATATCGCGTGTTGCGGTCAACCGGCGCCTCGCCATTGCCCATATCCGCTGCGGAATTTTCAAGCTGCCGCATCGCCTCGGGGGTCATGTTGAGGGTTGCGAGCCTTGCGGCTTCCGGCTCGACCAGGAGACGGAAGGCATAAAGATCCTCGAACTGCTTTTTCGTCCATTGCGGCGCCGCGCTGTAACCGACCAGATGCTCCTTGCGCACAAGCCCCTCACGCTCCAGACGGCTCAGGGCCTCGCGGATCGGCGTTTGCGAGACGCCGATTTCGCGGGCCAGCACATCGATCGGAATACGCGCGCCGGGCGCAATCTCCAGGGACATCAGCCGATGGTAGATGTTGTCGTAAACGCCATCGACCACGCTGCTCGGGCGAAGGCTTGCCGCTTTTGCCTCCCGTTCCGCCGTAAAAGCCACTTTCACTCTCCAATTGCTTCTTGACACGTCGGCATTTGTTACAAATAAGATATCGTATGTCAAATACAATATCGTATATGATCTGATATAGGATTTTAAGATGAAGCTGCAACCGGAACGGCTACGGCGTCTGGCGACGGCCCTGCTCGAAGGGCGGGGCGTCCCGCCCGACAGTGCTCGCCTCCAGGCCGATCTGCTTATCGAGGCTGAATTGCGCGGGTTGCCTTCGCATGGCCTGCAACGGCTGCCGCTCATCCTTTGCCGGCTGGAAAAGGGAATTGCAGACGCGCGGACACACGGGACCGCGACATGGCGCAGGAAATCCTTTCTCAGCGTCGACGGCGAGCGTGGCCTCGGACCCGTCGTCGTAATGCATACGATGCAGGCCATGCGAAGCGTGCTGGGCGAGACGGGAATTGCTGTCGCTGCCATCCGCAACGCCAATCACATCGGCATGCTCGCCTATTATGCGGAGGCCGCCGCAAGGGACGGCCTGATCGGCATCGTCATGTCGACCAGCGAGGCGCTCGTGCATCCCTTCGGCGGCACGCAGGCGATGCTCGGTACCAACCCCATTGCGATCGGTATTCCCTCCGGCGACCGGCCTTTCCTGCTCGATCTCGCCACCAGTGTCGTTTCCATGGGCAAGATCAACAATCACGCCATGCGCGGAGTGCCGATCCCGTCCGGCTGGGCTATGGATGCGGAAGGCCACCCGACCACCGACCCGCGGGCGGCGAAGACCGGGGCGATAGCGCCGTTCGGTGACGCCAAAGGTTACGGGCTAGGCCTCGCGATCGAACTTCTGGTCGCGGCGCTCGCCGGTTCCGATCTCGCGCCCGACGTCCATGGAACGCTCGACGATGTTCATCCGGCCAACAAGGGCGATCTTCTCATTCTTATCGATAGGGCAGCGGGAGATGGCAGCGTCCGGTCGCTCGCGGCCTATCTCGACCGTTTGCGCCTGTCCCGCCCGGCCGATCCCGCCAGTCCGGTCGCAATTCCGGGTGATGGCGCGCGTGAGCGCCGCGCTGAGACGCAACGTGCGGGAATAGAGCTGCCGCGACCGCTTTTAGATCAGCTTATGGCGCTCGAGGCCGCCTGAATTATCGGAGGAGACACGGAATGAACCTTTTCGGCACATTGAGGGCGCCGCGCGAACTGCTTTTCGGCGCCGGGCAGCGTCATGCCCTCGGCAGCATCGCCGCCAGGCTCGGCAAGCGGGCGCTGATCGTCACGGACACGCGCCTCGCGACGGATGACGATTTCCTCCTGCTTGTGCGGCAACTTGAAGATGCCGGTCTTGCAATCATGGTCGACAGTTCCACCCTTCCGGACGTTCCCGTCGATTCTGCCGCAAGCAGCGCCGTGCGTGCCCGTGGCTTCGCACCCGACCTCGTTATCGGCATCGGCGGCGGGTCATGCCTGGACATGGCCAAATGCCTGGCTCTGCTTCTCACCCATGGCGGCAGGCCGCAGGACTATTACGGCGAGCACACCGTGCCGGGGGTCGTGATGCCGTTGATCGCCATTCCCACCACCGCCGGCACAGGCTCTGAGGTGACGCCCGTCGCCGTGCTTTCCGATGTCGAGCGCAGCCTGAAGGTCGGTATTTCGAGCCCCCATCTGATCCCGACCGTCTCCATCTGCGACCCGGAACTCACCCTGTCCTGTCCTCCGGGACTGACGGCAATTGCCGGTGCTGATGCGCTCACGCATGCGATCGAGGCCTTCACGGCGATCCGGCGCGACCCGGTTCCAGGCATCGCGCAGCAGCGTGTCTTCGTCGGCAAGAACGAAATGTCGGATCACTTCGCACTCAGTGCCATAACATTGCTGTGGCAGGGCCTTGAAGCCGCCTGCCGAGACGGCGCTGACCAGGCGGCGCGCGAGAAGGTAATGCTGGGCGCAACGCTTGCGGGGCTCGCCTTCGGCGTGGCCGGAACCGCGGCCGCCCACGCCATCCAGTACCCTGTCGGTGCGCTTACCCACACGGCCCACGGCCTCGGCGTCGCCTGCCTCATGCCCTATGTCATGACGTGGAACGCGCCGGTCATCCGAACCGAGCTTGCAAGGATAGCGCAGGCAGCCGGTCTCGACGGGCCGGAAGATGTCATTCCCGAACTCCTGTCGCTGTTTGCGCGGATCGGCATTCCGTCGACGCTCTGCGAGCTCGGTCTTGAGGAGAACCGGATCGGCTGGGTGGCGGAACAAAGTATCGGCATTACCCGTCTCATACAGAACAATCCACGGCCCCTGAACTCTCAAGAAATGCACACCCTCGTCGCCGCCGCCTATAATGGCGACCGGTCACGCCTGAACTGAATTAACAAGGATCTCCGCCATGACGCTCCACACCAAGATCACCGGTTATGCCGATCCCGCCCTTCATGCCGAGGGCCTTTATATCGGTGGCAAATGGCACAAGGGCGGCTGCATCGCCGTGATGGATCCATCGACGGGTAACAGGCTCGCCGACGTGGCTGATGCCTCCGTCGAAGACGCCATGCGCGCCGTTGATGCGGCGGAGGCGGCCGCCTCCGCATGGCGTGCCACCCCAGCCCGGCAGCGCTCGGAAATCCTGCGCCGCTGGTTCCAGTTGATGACGCAGCACGCCGAGGAGCTCGCCACGCTCATCGCGCTGGAAAATGGCAAGGCGCTGCCCGATGCACGCGGCGAAGTGGCCTATGCTGCCGAATTTTTCCGCTGGTATGCGGAAGAGGCAACGCGTATTCCCGGCGAATTCCGGCACACTCCTTCCGGTTCGCACCACATCCTCGTCGACCACGAGCCGATCGGCATCGCCGTCCTGATTACGCCGTGGAATTTTCCGGCCGCCATGGCGACCCGCAAGATCGGTCCGGCACTTGCCGCAGGCTGCACGGTCATCCTGAAGCCCGCCTCCGAGACGCCGCTCACGGCCTATGCCATGGCCCGGCTAGGCGAGGAGGCAGGTGTGCCGGCCGGCGTCGTCAACGTACTGACCACCAGCAATCCGAGCGGGGTGACGAATGCCATGCTCGCCGATCCGCGTGTACGCAAACTATCCTTCACCGGCTCCACCGGCGTCGGCCGCACGCTTCTCGCTGAAGCCGCCAAGTCGGTGGTCAGTTGTTCGATGGAACTTGGCGGCAACGCACCCTTTCTCGTGTTCGACGATGCCGATCTGGAAGCCGCTCTCGATGGCGCGATGATTGCCAAGATGCGCAATGCCGGCGAGGCCTGCACTGCCGCCAACCGCTTTTATGTTCAGGCGGGCATACATGATGCCTTCGTTGCCGGTCTGACGGCCCGCATGTCGGCGCTCAAGATCGGTCCGGGCTACGATCCGGCGACACAATGTGGCCCGATGATCACCACCAATGCGGTGCGCAAGATCGACAGACTCGTGACGGATGCGATCGCTTTGGGCGCGCGCGCGACGACCGGCGGCAAACCGCTTGCGGAAAACGGCTATTTCTATCCGCCGACCGTGCTCGAAAACGTTCCGACGGATGCCGCAATCGCCCGCGAGGAAATCTTCGGCCCCGTCGCGCCGGTCTACAAATTCGAGAGCGAGGACGATGCCGTTCGTCTGGCGAACAATACCGAATATGGCCTCGCCGCCTATATCTACAGCCGCGACCTCAAACGCGCTTTGGCGGTGGGCAAGCGCCTGGAAACCGGTATGCTCGGCATCAACAGGGGCCTGATGTCCGATCCGGCCGCACCCTTTGGCGGCGTCAAGCAGAGCGGCCTTGGCCGGGAAGGCGGCGTTACCGGCATACTGGAATTCATGGAGGCAAAGTATTACGCAGTGGATTATTGATCGTGCAGGAACAGACGATGACGCCACAGGACCTCTACCGGATTCGTGACTTCGTACCTGACTTTGACGCAATTGCGGCCGAATTCGCGGCGCGCAGCCGGGAGCTTTCGGCCAGGGCGGAGGTGCGGGCCGACATACGATATGGTCCCGGCAGCCGGGAGGTTATTGACATCATCCTGCCGGAGCGGCCGAGCGCCAAAGCACCTCTGCACGTCTTTGTCCACGGCGGGTACTGGCGTTCGGGCGAAAAGGAAAACTATCGCTTTGTGGCAGCGCCCATTCTTGCTGCCGGCGGCGTTGCGGCGCTGATCGAATACGACCTCATGCCCGGCGCGCGGCTCCAGGTGCTGGTCGATCAGGTGCGACGGGGTGTTTCCTGGCTGCAGCGGCACGCCGGCGATTTCGGCGCCGATCCCCGACGCCTCACCGTCAGCGGCCATTCCGCGGGTGCGCATCTCGCCTCGTTCCTGGCGGCGAGAGGCCCGAGGGAGGTGGAAACGGCACCGTTGCCGGCCTTGCAGGGTCTTCTCCTGCTCAGCGGCATCTACGACCTCTCGGGAATACCCGACAGTTTCCTGCGCGACGAGGCGAGGATGACGCCTGCGGAGGCGGAGGCATGGTCGCCGTTGTCTGCGATCCCAGTCGAATGCCCGATGCGGCTCATCGCATTCGGGGCCGATGAAACATCACCCTTCCTCGATCAGGCCGCCAGCCTTCACACGATGCTGCGGGACCAAAGCCAGTCTGCAAGGATCATGGATGTGCCCCACCGCAACCACATGAGCGTCGTGCTCGAACTCGGCGACCCAACTTCGGTGCTCGGCAAGTGTCTCGCCGATATGATCGCGGGTGCCTAGCTCGGGCCTCATTACCAGGCTGTCTCTCCATCTGCCGTCACTCTCGATATTGTAGCGCAGCGAGGCAGGTCGAGAGTGGTGTGGTGAGCAGTCGGTCTACTCGTTAAAGTCGTTCCGTTGCCAGGAATTGACTGAACCGTGCGGACGTCGGAGATGCAAACATCTGCGCGGGTTCGCCTTCTTCCTCGATTTGCCCCTTGTGGAGGAAAACGACCTTGTTGGAAACCTCGCGTGCGAAAGCCATTTCGTGCGTCACCACCAACATGGTCCGTCCTTCTTCAGCGAGTGAGCGCATGACTTTCAGGACTTCGCCGACGAGTTCGGGATCGAGCGCCGATGTCGGCTCATCGAACAGCATCACCCTTGGCCGCTGGGCGAGCGCACGGGCGATTGCAGCGCGCTGCTGTTGGCCGCCGGAGAGATGGCCGGGATAGGCATGCCGCTTGTCGGCAATCCCCACCCTTTCGAGCAGGGCTTCCGCTTCCGCGATACATTCGCCGCGGTCACGGCCCTGCACGTGGATCGGCGCCTCGATCACGTTTTCCAGAATGGTCATGTGTGACCAGAGATTGAAGCTCTGGAAAACCATGCTGACATGTTGCCTGATACGGTCCACCTGCCGTCTGTCCGCGGGCACCGCCTTGTTGCCGCGCTTTTTCATTCTGATGGTTTCACCGGCGATGATGATGTCGCCGCTGTCGGGCGTCTCAAGCATGTTCACGCAGCGAAGCATGGTCGATTTTCCGGAGCCGGACGAACCGAGAATGGAGATCACGTCTCCTTCCCGCGCCTCGAGGTTGATGCCCTTGAGGACCTCGACCGGGCCAAACGACTTGTGGAGATTGCGCACCGAGACAGCGGCCACATTCTTTTCTTCGACGGCGACGGAGTTCAGCTTTGTGCTGGACATTATTCCCTCCTTCATGCGGCTTGCGCCGGTTGCAGACGCAGGTGCGGTGAAAGTCCGTATTCGACAATTGCGACGATGCGTGTGAGTATCAGGTTGATTGCCAGATAGATCGCACCAGCGACGCAGAACACTTCAAAGGCCCTGAAGCTGTCGGCAATCAGCTTTCCGGCCAGTCCCGTTACTTCCATGATCGTGATAACAGAGGCGAGTGCCGTCGCCTTGACCATGAGGACGATCTCGTTGCCGTAACCGGGCAGTGCCTGCCGGAAGGCAATCGGGAAGATGATGCGCCTGAAAAGCAGGAGGCCGGACATTCCGCAGGCGCGTGCCGCTTCCACCTGCTGTGCCGGAACCGATTGCAACGCACCGCGGAAAATCTCGCCGGAATAGGCCGTGGTGTTGAGCGTCAGCGCAATGACGGCGCACCAATAGGGTTCGCGCAGGATCGTCCAGAGACCCCATGCCTGTAACGTCGGGCGAAACTGTCCCAGTCCATAATAGATGAGGAATATCTGCACCAGAAGAGGCGAGCCGCGGAATACGAACACGTAGGCGCTGGCGAATCTCTTGCCGGCCACGCCGCCGAAAACGGCAAGGACAGCGAGGCCTGTTGCCAGCAGCGTTCCCGCCGATATCGAAATCGCCGCCATGCTCAAAGTCAGCGGCAATCCCTTGATAAGTGTCTCGAAGGTCTCCAGAAGGAAGGTGATTTCCATCAGATTGCCCTCCTGAAGCCGCGCATGGTCCGGTTTTCCAATCGCCCGAACAGGATCGAGGAGACCCAGGTGATCACCAGATAAAGGACAAGTGCCGTGAGGTAGAATTCGAACGGTTTGCGTGTCGAGCCGGCGGCTATCTGCGATTGACGCAGGATTTCAACGAGACCTGTGACGGATATCAGCGCCGATTCCTTCAGCACCAGTTGCCAGGTGTTGCCAAGCCCGGGTGTGGCGTAACGCAGCACAAGCGGAACAACGATGCGGCGAAATTTCCGCCATGGCCGCATGCCGACCGAATCCGCCGCTTCGAGTTCTCCGCGTGAAACCGCGCGATAGGCGCCGCGCAGGACTTCTGCCTGATAGGCTGCCGAGACAATGCCGAGGGCAATCGTTCCCGTGAGGAAGGCCGGCATGCCGATGTAACCATCATAGCCGGCAAAGGCGCCGATGTAGCTGAGCAGCGCACCGCCGCCGAAATAGAAGAGATAGACCACGAGAAGATCGGGCACGCCACGCAGCACGGTCGTGTAACAGCCGCCGATCCAGCGCAGCGGGGCGATCGATGAGAGCTTCATGCCGGCAACGATCGTGCCGAGCACCGATCCGGTTAGAAAACCGCACACGGATACGGCGATCGTCACCATCATTGCCGAGGCCAGAAGGCCGCCCCATCCTCCCTGTCCGAAGCCGACAAGCGCGACATAGTTTTTGATTGCATCCATTGGTTCCCCTTTTTTTATAATTCAGGCCAGCCCGGATAGTCGCCGGTGCTGCCATATCCTCTCAAGCTTCGACATGTTCTTGAGGGAGCTTTGTATGTGCGCGCTGGCCGCCTTGGCGGCCGCTTCCGGGTCACGGGCGATAATGGCGTCCGCAATTGCCCGGTGCTCGTCGAGGTCGGTATGTTCGAGATCCACCCAGAGAACTTCGAGCCACAGCGCCAGCCGAAGTTGCTGGTAAATCTGGTCCGTTACCCGGACGAGTGCATCGTTCTTCGTTGCCTCGGCAATGACACGGTGGATGTGGAGGCCGAGGTGAAGGTTCTCCGCCGCTGCCGAGGGCGCCATGGTGTCGGTATCCTTCAGCGCCACCATCTGGTCGATGACGTCCCGCAGGCGGTCCAGATCCTCGTCGGTCGCCTTCTCGCAGGCCAGTTTCGCCGCACACACGTCAATTGCCTCGCGCACGACGAGAAGGTTGCAGAAGCCGGTTATATCGAGATCCGCGACGGTATAGCCGAGATTGCGCTGGCCGATGATCAGGCCTTCTTCTTCCAGCTTCATCAGGGCCTCGCGAAGGGGGGTCCGGCTCACGCCGAAACGCTTGGCGAGCGTGTTTTCCGAAAGGCGCTCCGATGGGCGAAGCTGCCCGTTGAGGATCAGATCCTTCAACTGGCTATATGTCGCTTCCCGGAGCGAAACTTTGGGCTCGTTAACTTTTGCGGACACCGTCGCCTCATTTCTCTCGCCACTGGCGAAGCTTTCCGTCGCTTGCTCTGGTTCGTTTCGGCAAGGCCGGTTCAAATTTCGAGCTTGCATCCAAATTGATGTACAAATATGTATACAACATTGAGCACATCAATCAATCATCTTTTCTCGGTCTTGAGAGATGAAAGTTGCGGCGCTCGTTCGGATGCTGAAAGACGAGTTTCGGGAGGGTAAATGACGGAAATTCTGGACATGGACGCGCTTCGCGCCCGCTTCGGCAAAGCATCCGGCGGGGATGTCTTCGATCCTGAATTCGCGCAGGTGGCCAGGCTCGTTTTTGGTGAGGGCGATAGCCGGCAGGCACCCTATTGCGGGTTGCCGTCGCTGCTGCGCGCGCCCTATCGTCCGGATCTCGCGCCTTCATTCGAAGGGCTGGATGTGGCGCTTCTGGGTGTGCCGATGGACCTCGGTGTCACCAACCGTCCAGGTGCGCGGTTCGGGCCAAGAGCGGTCCGCAATGTCGAGCGCGTCGGTCCCTACGAACATGTTCTGAGGGCGGTGCCGACGGCCCATGTCCGTGTTGCCGATATCGGCGATGTGCCATTTTGCAGCCGTTTCGATCTTGCCTCGTCACATGAAGATATCGAGCACTTCATAGGTTCGATCGTTGCTGCCGGGGTGGTGCCACTGTCCGTCGGCGGCGATCATTCTATGGGATTGCCGATTTTGCGCGCCATCGGGCGCGACAGGCCGGTCGGCATGATCCATATCGATGCCCATTGCGATACGGGCGGCTCCTTCGAAGGGTGCAAATTCCACCATGGCGGCCCGTTTCGGCAGGCCGTGCTGGACGGCGTTCTCGATCCGCGACGGACGATCCAGATCGGCATTCGCGGTAATTCCGAATATCTCTGGGAGTTTTCCTACGCTTCGGGAATGACAGTCATCCACGCCGAGGAAGTGGATGAAATGGGGCTGAAGGCCGTGATCGCCAAGGCGCGTGAAATCGCCGGCGACGGCCCCACTTACGTCAGCTTCGATGTGGATTCGCTCGATCCGGCGTTTGCGCCGGGAACCGGAACGCCGGAGGTGGGTGGCCTCACCTCTGCGCAGGCGCTCGGAATTCTTCGCGGTCTCAAGGGTCTCGATATTGTCGGCGGCGATGTGGTCGAGATAGCGCCGCAATACGATCCCACGACGAACACCGCGCAGGTTGCCGCACAGGTCCTGTTCGAACTGCTTTGCCTGACGGCGGAGGCTTTCACAATCAGAAAAGCACCAGGGAGAAATACCTGAACATTTGAAATTCAACCGCCGAGCATCGATGCGAGGCCAACAAAGGGGAATGATAATGAAAAAAATGAAACTCATCTCTGCCGCGATGCTGCTTGCAGCAACCGGCGCCCATGCACAGTCGGCACCCAAAGAAATCACCATCGCGACGGAAGGTGCTTACGAGCCATGGAACTTCACCGGGCCTGACGGCAAGCTGGCCGGCTTCGAAGTTGATCTCGCCAACGACCTCTGCGCCAAAATGAAGGTCAAGTGCACCATCGTTGCCCAGGACTGGGATGGATTGATCCCGTCGCTCAACGCCAAGAAGTTCGACGCGATCATGGCGTCGATGATCGTCACGCCGAAACGACTCGAAGTTATTTCCTTCAGCAAGCCCTATGCGTCCACTGCTGCGACCTTCATGGTGCAGAAGGATGGACCACTGGCAAAGCTGCCGGGAACCGGCACAACGGTCGATCTGAACGGCGACGCCGCTGCCGTCGATGCCGCCCTGAAGCCGGTGCGCGATGCCATCAAGGGCAGCAGCGTCGGAGCCCAGGTCTCGACCGCCAACGTCGCATTCCTCGACAAATATCTGAAGGATGCGGTGACGACCCGCGAATACAAGACGACCGAACAGCACGATCTCGACCTTCAGTCCGGGCGTATCGACGCCGTCGTTGCCCAGAAGACGGCTTTGAGTGCAACGCTCGGGAAAGCCGAATTCAAGGACTACACGCTGGCCGGCCCGACATTTACCGGCGGCGTCTTCGGCCAGGGCATCGGCGTTGGTCTGCGCAAGGACGACGCGGCACTGAAGTCGATGTTCGACACGGCGATCGACGCGGCAAAGGCCGACGGGACGATCGACAGGCTTGCCCAGAAATGGATCAAGACGACCGTCAACTAAAGCGGGAACGACCTTAACCACGATAAAGGCCCGGCAGGCACCTCAGGAGATTGCCGGGCTGACCGAATGCGCGCCTGCGCCTTGAACGACCGATGGAGAAACCGACGTGACGGCTCTGCTAAATTCACTGGAAGCACGCGATACCGCCTTTGTGCTTCATCCATATACCAATGCCTCCCAACACCTGAAGGATGGCCCGATGGTCATTGCCAAGGGTGAAGGCGTTTATGTCATCGACAATGATGGCAACCGGTACATCGAGGCGCTGGGTGGATTGTTTTGCGCGTCGCTGGGTTTCAGCGAAGCGCGCCTCGTTGACGCTGCCTATCGGCAGATGAAGGAATTGCCCTTCTACCATAGTTTCGGCGGCAAATCGCATGAAACGGCGATTGAACTGGCTGAGCGCCTGATCAAGCTCTCGCCCGTGCCGATGTCGAAGGTGTTTTTCGCCAATTCCGGTTCGGAAGCCAACGACACGGCGATGAAGCTGGTGTGGTATTATCACAATGCAATCGGCAAGCCGGAGAAGAAGAAGATCATCTCGCGGCAGAGGGCCTATCACGGCGTCACGATCGCTTCCGCAAGCCTGACGGGCCTTGCCAACAATCACCGCGACTTCGACCTGCCGATAGACCGGATTCTCCATACGGATTGCCCTGAATTTTACCGTTATGGCCATGAAGGGGAAACCGAAGAGGAATTTGCCAGCCGATGTGCCGCATCGCTCGAGCAGTTGATCCTCAAGGAAGGTCCGGAAACGATCGGTGGCTTTTTCGCCGAGCCTCTGATGGCATCGGGCGGCTGCATTGTACCGCCTGCGACCTATTACGAAAAAATCCAGGCCATCCTGTCGCGTTATGACATCCTGCTTGTCGCCGACGAGGTGATCTGTGGTTTTGGCCGGCTGGGCACCATGTTTGGTTCCGAAAGCTTCGGCATGAAGCCTGATATCATCACCATGGCCAAGCAATTGTCGGCGGCCTATCAGCCGATTTCTGCCGTCATGATCAATGGCAGGGTGCACGAGGCGGTGGTAGCCGAAAGCCAGAAGATCGGCACCTTCGGACACGGCTTCACCTATAGTGGCCACCCGGTTGCGACGGCCGTCGCGCTGGAAACGCTGAAGATCTATGAAGAGCGGGACATATTGGGCCACGTCAATTCCGTCATCCCGCTGTTTCAGCGACGGCTGCACGAGCTTCGAGATCACCCGCTGGTTGGTGATGTGCGCGGGCGCGGCATGATCGGTACGCTGGAACTTGTTCGTGACAAGGCGACCAAGGAGGCGTTCAAGCCCACTGATGGTGTTGCGATCTATGCCGGCAAGCGCGCGCAGGCGCACGGCGTCATCACACGCGCGCTCGGCGACAACTTCTCCTTCTGCCCGCCACTGATCATGACCGAAGCGGAGATCGACGACATGTTCGATCGTTCGACCAAAGCGCTCGACGAAACATATGACTGGGCAAAGACCAGCAATCTCATCTGACGGGGAAAACCATGCGGAACTTTGAACAGCCTGGACGTTCGCTTGTCGTTGCACGCAACGGCATGGCTGCCACCTCTCATCCCCTGGCGACGCTCGCCGCGATTGAAATCCTGAAGGCGGGCGGTGCCGCAATCGACGCGGCGGTCGCAGCCTGTGCCGTTCAATGCGTGGTCGAAGCCGGATCGACGGGTATCGGCGGCGATTGTTTCGCCCTTCTGGCGGCAAACGGCGGCGACAGGATAACGGCCTTCAACGGTTCCGGCCGCACACCGGCGGCGGCCGAGCTCTCCTGGTACAGGCAAAATGGCATTCAGGCGATCGACCGTTCTTCCCCGCATGCCGTGACCATTCCGGGGGCGGTCGATGCCTGGACGCGGCTTGTCGCCGACCATGGGCGCATGTCGATGTCCGAAATCCTGTCGCAGGCGATCGCACTTGCACGGGGCGGATACGCCATCACGCCGCGTGTCGCGTCGGACCTTTCGCACCAGAAGGCCATGCTTCTGCGTGAACCTGCAACGCGCCGCACATTCCTTGTCGGCGACGAGGTGCCTCAGGTCGGAGCCGTGCAGTATCAGCCCGAACTCGCCGACACGCTCGAAGCGCTCGGCCGGCATGGACGCGACGCTTTTTATCGCGGTTCCGTTGCCGAGGAGATGGTTTCTTATCTGCGCGAGAAGGGCGGACTTCACACGAAAGAGGATTTCGCCGAGGCAGCGGGCGAATATGTGACACCGATCAGCGCGGAGTATCGCGGCTGGACGGTGCATGAATGCCCGCCGAACGGGCAGGGCATCATCGCCTTGATGATCCTTAAAATTCTGGAACGGCACAGGCCGGCTGGAGACCCGCTTGATGCCGATAATCTGATGCGGGAAGTGGAGGCGACGCGGCTTGCCTATGCCGCCCGTGACCGGTGGCTTGCCGACCCTGCATCATCGGGCGTACCTACGGATTTCTTGCTGTCGGATGCGCTCGCCGACGAGCTGGCCTCGAAGATCGATCTCAAGCGCCCGGTCGATGCAAGGACGATAGTCGGCGGGGTTGCCCACTCAGACACGGTCTATATTTCGGTCATCGATAAGGATCGCAATTGCGTGAGCTTTATCAACTCCATCTTCCACCCTTACGGCAGCGGCCTGATGGCCCCCAAATCCGGCGTGCTTTTCCATAATCGCGGCCAGAGCTTCGTTGTGGAGGAGGGGCATCCGAATGCGATCGGCGCTCGCAAGCGGCCGATGCATACGATCATTCCAGGCATGGTGACGAAAGACGGCAGGAGCGTGCTGTCCTTCGGGGTCATGGGTGGCCACTACCAGGCCATGGGCCACGCCCAGTTCCTGTCGAAATTGTTCGATTACGGCATGGACATGCAGGCGGCAATCGAGTTGCCGCGTCTGTTTCCGCTGCCGGGAACGGCGAAGGTGGAGATGGAGGAAAATATTCGCCTCAAGGTCGGGGATGTCTTCACGCAGCGTGGTTTCAGCGTACAGCCGCCCAATTGGGCAATTGGCGGCGCGCAGGCAATCTGGATCGATTGGGCTAACGGGTCTTTGCTCGGCGCATCCGACCACCGCAAGGATGGTTGTGCGATCGGTTATTGACCGGCGCTAACCCGCTGGCGGCACGCAAGAACAGACGCGGGCGACGAGAAAAAGCGCCTGCCCAACACTCACAGGTCAATTGGAGGAACAGCAATGTCGAATTCGGCTATAGCCGCCCGCAGGGCCGACGCGATTTCGCGTGGTGTCGGCGTTACCACCCAAATCTATGCCGACAAGGCGCAGAACGCTGAAATCTGGGATGTCGAGGGTCGGCGTTACATCGATTTTGCGGCTGGCATCGCCGTCGTCAACACCGGCCATCGGCACCCGAAAGTCATCGCTGCGGTGAAGGATCAGCTCGATCATTTCACCCACACCTGCCATCAGGTCGTGCCTTACGAAAATTACGTGCGTCTGGCCGAGCGCCTTAATCAGGCCGTTCCCGGCAATTTCAGGAAGAAGACGATTTTCGTCACCACCGGTGCCGAGGCGGTGGAAAACGCCGTCAAGATTGCCCGTGCCGCGACCAACCGTTCCGCGGTCATCGCCTTCAGCGGCGCATTCCACGGCCGCACCTTCATGGGCATGACGCTGACCGGCAAGGTCGTTCCGTATAAGGCCGGTTTCGGCGCCATGATGCCCGATGTCTTTCACGTTCCGTTTCCCGTCGAACTGCATGGCCAGACGGTGGAGGCCTCGCTTTCGGTTCTCGACAAGCTGTTCAAGGCGGATGTCGATCCCAGTCGTGTTGCGGCCTTCATCATCGAGCCGGTTCAGGGGGAGGGCGGCTTTTACGAAGTGCCGCGCGCCTTCATGCAGAAGCTGCGCGAAATCGCCGACAAACATGGTATCCTGCTGATTGCCGATGAGGTTCAGACCGGTTTTGCCCGTACGGGCAAGCTTTTTGCCATGGAGCATTTCGGCGTGGTTGCCGATATCACCACCATGGCCAAGGGGCTTGGCGGAGGGTTTCCGATTGCGGCTGTTACCGGTCGCGCCGAGATCATGGATGCGCCGGGGCCGGGTGGTCTGGGTGGAACCTATGGCGGTAACCCGATCGGCGTCGCTGCCGGCAATGCCGTGCTGGATGTGATCGAAGAAGAAGGGTTGAGCGAGCGGGCAACGCAACTCGGCAACCGGTTGAAACAGAGACTGCAGTCGCTGACCGACACCGTTCCGCAGATAGCCGATGTTCGCGGTCCGGGTTTCATGAATGCCGTCGAGTTCAATGTCCCCGGCTCGGCAGCGCCCAACCCGGATTTCGCCAACAGGGTGCGGGAGAAGGCACTGGAGAATGGTCTGATCCTGTTGACCTGCGGGGTTTATGGAAACGTCATCCGTTTCCTGGCGCCGATCACCATCGAGGACGGGATTTTCAACGAAGCGCTCGGCGTTCTCGAAACGACATTGCGGCAATGTGCTGCGGAGGCCTGACCCATGACCATTTCCGAAAAGCTTCTGTCAAAACTGAAGGACCCGTCGCTTGCAACGGCCAGGGCGCTCATCGGTGACGCGTGGGTCGGTGCCAGTGATGACGGAAAGACCTTCGAGGTGACCAACCCATCCACCGGTGAGGTCATCGCAACGCTGCCAGATATGAGCAGCGCTGAGGCGGCACGCGCCATAGACGCGGCCTATCAGGCTCAGAAGCAATGGGCGAAAAAGACCGGCAAAGAGCGGGCGATGGTGTTGCGCAAGCTCTATGATCTGCTTGTGGCCAATGCCGACGATCTCGCAACGATCCTCACCATGGAAATGGGTAAGCCCTTCGCCGAAGCAAAGGGCGAAATTCTCTCCGGCGCCGCTTATGTCGAATGGTTCGGTGAGGAAGCCAAGCGGGTTTACGGGGATACCATCCCCGGACATCAGCAGGATAAGCGCCTCATCGTCATCAAACAGCCGGTTGGTGTCGTTGCGGCAATCACGCCGTGGAATTTTCCGAATTCCATGCTGTGCCGCAAACTTGCCCCCGCAGTGGCGGCTGGTTGCGCCGTGGTGTCGAAGCCGGCGGCAGAAACGCCACTTTCGGCGCTGTCGCTTGCCGTGCTTGCCGAACGCGCAGGCCTGCCTGCCGGCGTCTTTAATGTCATCACCTCGCAGGATGCGGTGGCGATCGGCAAGGAATTTACTGCCAACGACAAGGTGCGCAAGCTGACCTTTACCGGTTCGACCAATGTCGGGAAGATATTGATGCGCCAGGGGGCCGACCAGGTCATGAAACTGGGGCTGGAACTCGGCGGCAACGCCCCGTTCATCGTTTTCGATGACGCCGATCTGGATGCCGCAGTCGAAGGCGCCATGGTTTCGAAATACCGAAACAACGGTCAGACCTGCATCTGCGCCAACCGGATTTATGTCCAGGCGGGGGTCTACGAGGCATTTGCAGAAAAGCTTGCCGCGAAGGTATCGGCGCTGAAGGTCGGCGATGGTTTCGCGCCGGACGTCAGTACCGGTCCTCTCATTACCGAGAAGGCCATGGCCAAAGTGGAGGAGCATATTGCCGATGCCCTCGGCAAGGGTGCCTCCGTTTCCGTTGGCGGAAGGCGGGATGTGCTCGGTGGCCTGTTTTTCCAGCCGACAGTTCTAACCGGCGTGAATGCCGGCATGAGGATCGCGCGGGAAGAAACATTTGGTCCCATCGCCCCGCTCTTCCGTTTTGAAACTGAGGAGGAGGTTATCTCCATGGCGAACAATACGGAATTCGGCCTGGGCTCCTATTTCTATTCCAGAGACCTCTCAAGAGTGTTTCGCGTGGCGGAAGCGTTGGAATACGGAATGGTCGGCATCAATACCGGGTTGATTACGACAGAAGTCGCGCCTTTTGGCGGTGTCAAGCAATCCGGGCAGGGGCGCGAAGGCTCGAGATACGGCCTCGATGATTACACGGAGATTAAATATCTGTGTTTGAGCATATGAGTCTGGATGTCGGTGATGTTTGGTTTGGTACGAAAACTATCAAAAGCAAGGACGACACCGGAAAGGGCAAACGACAAAAATCGTCCTGTTGGCCATGGTCGTTGAGGCGGGTCCTACAGGTTGTCTAGGGCCACACTACTGGCGCACCCCCTGGCTTAAGAAGCTATTGTTTTTCCCGGGGTTTATCCTTTTCAGCTTCCGCCTCTTTAATTTTGGGACTGCCGGTAAGGAACTTCCTGAAGTCGAAACCTTCAGGAAGATTTCCTGCCGGACTGAAAAGGCTCAATCCTTTGGATATCGTCATATCCAGGATCGAGCGAAAGAGCAGGCGCAGTTTATCTGTGCCATTGCCTCTCGTGGCAGAGGCGCTATCATGACCATGCTGTAGGACGGTGAGCTTTGGGAGGAGTGATACGTGAGACGGATGTGGCCAGACGAATTTGCCTTTCTGCTGGATGATGCGGAAGAGGTTGACCTGCATATTCCATCGGCAGAACATGACGATGGTTCGCCGGGGAAAATGATATCCAGAAAGGCCTTGAAGGCCCGTATCAGCCAGCAGGATTTTGAGAAAATCTGGCCTCTCGCGGAGGCTCGCTATCGGCTGAGCGGCAGGTTTTCAGGCAAGGCGATCACGTTGATCGCCAACAACCCGCATTACCAGAAATGGCATCCCTCCGATGGCGGCAGCGTCGAGAGCGTTTCTGATAGCGGTCAGAAATATACGACGCGCTATGTGGTGGTATATTTTCTTCTGGATGATGTTCGCGAACCTGCCGACGCCTGAAGTCGGCAAGGCCGGTTCCCGCCAATGACATTAAAAGGGCCGCGCAACCCACTTGTTGCGCGGCCCTTTTCTATCTGCTGGTGTGAAGACCCCGCTTATCTCCGATGCGCATCGTTCAGAAGGCGGGCTTTTCCTTCTCCACATTCGCCTTCGTCACAACCGTCAGCGGAATGGGCAGGCGGGCGTCGATCGTCTTGCCGTTCAGCACATCCGCCATGGCGTTGATCGCCAGCAGGCCATCCTCGATCGGGGACTGCACGATGGTGGCGTACATTTCGCCGTTCCGGATAGACTCGAAGGCGTCCTTCTGGCCGTTGATGCCAACAATGGGCGGCGTGGCCTTGCCGGGTTTGGCTTCTTTCCAGGCGTCGATGAAGCCGCGTGCCATGGTGTCGTCATTGGCGTAGACGCCGGTGATCTTGTCGCCGAAGCGGGTGATCAGGTCGCGGCTGGCGACGAGCGCCTTCTGCTGGTCGAAATCCGCATTGACGGTATCGAGAACCTCGATCTTGCTGCCGAGCGCCTTCAGCTTGGCGTTGAAGCCGTCGACGCGGCCGATGGTGGTGCCGTTGCCGGCCTGGCCGGCGATGATGACGATGGAACCCTTGCCGTCCAGTGCCTTCTGAAGCGCTTCGGCCGCCATTTCACCTTCGGAATGGACATCCGGGCCGGTGAAGGAGGTGACGAAAGGTTTGGCTGCGTCATTCATCGGCGAGTTGATGAGATTGACGGGAATGCCGGCCGCCTTGGCCTTTGCAAGACCTGGAATATAGGCCTGCGGATCGAGCGGCCATAAAATGATGCCGGTGGCCTTGCGGGCGATGCAGGTATTGATCTGCTGCACGCCGGTCTGAACGTCGAAATTCTGGCTGAGGCTGAGAACCTCTACCCCGAGTTCCTTGGCCCGCGCATCGATGGCCTTGTTGGCCGGCGTGACATAGGCGTGGGAATCAGCGGCCGTGACGTAACACACCGTCTTGGCCTCGGCGAAGCCGGCCGAGGCGATAAGCGCTGCCATACCGGCAAACAGGGTCTTTTTATTCATGATCACAAACTCCTCCTTAAGTGACATGTCCGGTTAAAGGGATTTCAGTATCGGCATTGCCGGGCGCGGCCTTGCGCGCACGGTGCGGTCGAGCACGACCAGCAGGATCAGGATCAGGCCGTTGACGATCTGCTGGACATAGGCGGGTACGGACTGGAACTCCATTGCCGTGGTCAGCGCTGCAATCGTCAGAACCCCGCCGAGCGTGCCAAGCGCTGAACCGCGGCCGCCTTCCAGCCGGGTGCCTCCCACCACTACGGCGGCAATGATGACGACGGTGATTTCCGCACCGAAGACCGGCGAACCCGTATTGGTCGTCAGGCTTTCGAAAACGCCGGCGAGCCCGGCCAGAGCGCCAGCAAAAACGAAGCTCAGGAACAGCGTCCTGCCGGATGGTATGCCGCTCGCCTCGGCGGCGATGGGGTTCGATCCGACCGCGAACAGGTTGCGGCCTGAAACGGTGCACCTCAGCCAGAAATCGAGCAGCACGATGCCGGCCAGAAACAGGGCGCTGCGGGCCGTGAAGAACTCCGCATAGACCTGCGAAAGCGTGACGGCGAAGGTGATATCGGTGCCCGAGACCGGCTGGCTGCCGGTCACCCAATGCGCCAGGGAGCGGAAAATCAGCATGCTGGCGAGCGTCGCCACCAGCGCGTTAATCTTCAACCCGACGGTGAGAATGCCGTTGAAGACACCCGCGGCGACGCCCGTCAGCACGCCAAGCGCGGCCGCCGGCCATATGCCAAGCTCAGCCTGCAGGGAAATAGCCACGATGCCGGAGAGGGCAAAAACCGCACCGACGGAAAGATCGATCTGGCCGGCGATGAGCAGCACCGTCAGGCCGATGGCGACGATGCCGATCGACGCGCCGCGATCGAGACCGAGGCTTGCGGTGGTGAGGCTGACAAAGCCGGGCACGGTGAACGCCGCGATGACCAGCGTCGCGCCCAATATGATCGCCACCCGATAGCGCGACAGTGCAGACAATAATTCGTTCATGCCACGGCCCTCCGGCGAAGCGCGACGTCGAGCGCAACCGCGAAGGCGATGAGCAGCCCGAGGACGAAGCCCTGAATGGGGGTGGGAACGCCCTGCAGCACCATGACATTGGTCAAGAGCTGGACGAGGATAAGGCCGGCGATGGCGCGCGGCACGGAGCCGAAGCCGCCCATGATCGAGATGCCGCCAACCACGACGGCGGTGATGGCGCTGAACTCATAACCTGTTCCGACCAGTGGACGCGCGCTTTGCAGCGTAAGGCCTAGCAGGCCGCCGCTGAGGCCGGACACCAGCCCGGTGATGACGAAAGCCCCGGCCTTGACCGCCCTGACCGGCACGGTGCTGGCCCGCGCCGCCCGGTAACTGCCGCCGGTGGCGAGTGTCCATCGGCCCCAGATGGTGCTCGACAGGACGAAATGGCCGGCCGCCGCGACGGCGAGAAATACCAGCACGACAAGCGGAATGCCGAGGATGCGACTTTTGACGAAGGCGGCGATAGCAGGATCGGTCCCATAAACGATGACACCGCCGACCGCCGCCTGCACGATGCCGAGAATGATGGTGCCGAGGCCGAGGGTGGCGATGATGGGATTGACGCCGACATAACCGATCAGCAATCCGTTGATGAGACCGCAGGCACCGGCAAGTGCGATGGCCACCAGGAAGGCCGGAACGGCGCCGATCTCCGGCTGCAACGCCAGAGACAGGATCGCGCCGCAGGCGATGGTCGCCGGCACGGATAGATCCGCGAGCCCACCGGTGACGAGGACGAAGGTCATACCGACGACCACGATGCCGACGATCGCCATGGATGTCAGGATATTGATGAAATTGCCCGTCGTGAAGAAAACCGGGCTTGAAAACGAGCCGTACAGTATCACGAGAAGAATGGCCAGCAGGAGGCCACCTCTGGCGAACAGGCCCGCCAGTCGCCCGCCGCGATGAAAACGCGGGGCGACATTGTGCTTTTCGGTGATGGCGGTGATGTCGCTCACGCTGGTTCTTCCCCTGTTGCAAGCGCCATGATGCGCTCTTCCGTCAAGTCTCCGCGTGTCAGCGGGGCGGAGGCGCGTCCGTCGCGCATCACCACCACCCGGTCGCAGACCCCCATCACCTCAGGCAGTTCCGACGAGATCATCACCACCGCCATGCCGCCGGCCACGAGTTCGCCGATGATGCGGTGGATTTCCGCCTTCGCGCCGACATCGACGCCGCGTGTCGGCTCGTCAAGGATCAGCACCTTCGGCCCCGCCGCCAGCCAGCGCGAAATAATCGCCTTCTGCTGGTTGCCGCCCGAAAGCAGGTTGATGCGCCGCTCCGGATCGGGCGGGACGATGGAAAAATCGCGCGTATATTTCGCCGCGAGTCCCCGATCCCTACTCATGCCGATGCGGCCAAGACGACTCAGACGCCGCAGCACCGGCAGGCTGATGTTTTCGCGCACGCTCATGGACGGCACGATGCCGTCGCCTTTTCGGTCTTCGGGAACATAGGCTATGCCGGCCTTGACGGCTGCCGCCGGCGAACCGACGGTAACGGCCTTGCCGTCTATCTCGATGCGGCCTGCCATCAATGGCGCAAGGCCGAAAATCGCCTGGGCGACCTCGGTGCGACCGGCCCCTACCAGGCCGGTCAGCCCAAGGATTTCACCCGATCGAACATCGAAACCGACATCGTGGAATTTGTCGCCGTCGCTCAGTCCCGTGACCTTGAAGGCCACCGGGCCGATCTTCGATGGCGTTTTGGGAAAGACATTGGCAACTTCGCGGCCGACCATGAGGCGGATCATTTCGGCGGCGGTGATGCCGGCGGCCGGTCGGGTGTCGATCATGCTGCCATCACGCAGGATGGTCACGTCGTCGGCGATATCAAGCACTTCCTTCAGCCGATGGCTGATGTAGATGATGGCGATGCCCTGGCTTTTCATCTTGCGCAAAATGGAAAACAGCGCCGCGGTCTCATGCTCGCTCAGGCTGGACGTCGGCTCGTCAAGGACGATGATACGCGGATCGGCGGAATAGGATTTGGCAATCTCGACGAGCTGCTGCTGGCTGATCGGCAGATCACCGAGCCGTGCCTTCGGGTCGATTGCCGCCTCCAGTTCCTTCAGAACCGCAGCCGCCTTGCGCAGCATGGCCTGTCTGTCGACCAGAAAGCGGCGGCGCGGCATGCGTCCGAGATAGATATTTTCCGCAACGGTAAGGTCCGGGACGAGGTTCAGTTCCTGATGTACCATGCGGATGCCGAGTTTCTGGGCGTCGGCCGGCCGGCGCATATGCACCTCCACGCCGGCAATTTCCGTCGTGCCGGTCGTTGGCACGTAGCTGCCACTCAGAATTTTCATCAGCGTCGATTTACCCGCGCCGTTTTCACCGACGACGGCATGAATGCGTCCGTATTCGACCGTGAAATTGACGTTGGACAGCGCCTTCACGCCGGGAAAAATCTTGCTGATCCCCCGCATGCGCAGCGCACTCGCCGTTGCCGCCATGTTCTCCTCCCAGAGCATTCCAAGCTTTGTTACATTAATATAATAGTTATGGCAAGCGGACGCCCGCGTGCCGCCGGAACTTATTTCCGCGCGCCGTTCAGACGGTAGAATCGCGCAGCGTTGCCTCCCAGAACGCCGGCCATCTCGTCATGGGAAATATGGTTCTGCAAAACCGCGCGCAGCGCATTGATGACTTCCGCATAGGAGCCGGCAAGCAGGCAGACCGGCCAGTCGCTGCCGAACATCAGCCGTTTTGCCCCGAACACCGAGACGGCATGTGCGACGAAGGGCGCAAGGTCGTCCGGCGACCAGCTGTCACGGCAGGCCTCGGTGATCATTCCCGACAGTTTGCAGAACACATTGGGATGCTGCGCGACACGGTGCAGGTCATCCGCCCAGCCCTGCGTCATCTCGGTCGCGATAGGCGGCTTCGACAGGTGGTCGATGACGGCGCGGAGGTCAGGCACCGCCTCCAGCGCCTTGGCCACATGGGCAAGATGGCGCGGATAGGTCAGGAAATCGAAAGCGATGTTACGGTCGCGGATCGCGCTGAGACTGGAAAGCACCGCCGGACGCAGAATATAGGCATCATCATCGATATCTTGCAGCATCGGGCGCAGTCCGACGAATTTCGGGTGGGCCGCGAGTGCGTCCAGCTTGGTGGCAAAGGCCGGGTCTTCCATGTCGAGCCAGCCGACGACACCGGCGATGAAATCTTCGCTGGCGGCCAGATCGAGAAGAAAAGCCGTTTCCGCCTCGGTCGCTGCCGCCTGCACGACGATGGTGCGGTGGACGCCGGCGCGCCGCAGAAGTGGGGTGAGATCGCTCGGCAGATAATCCCGATAGAGCGGCTCACCCATCGCCGGCGACATCCAGCCGTAATCGCCGCGTGCGATCCGCCAGAAATGCTGATGGGAATCGATGACGGCGGCATCCATGCGCTTGCCCTTCAAATATCGGCTCGGACACGCTGGATCTGCGTGCCAAGCCCTTCGATCCCGAGTTCCACGATATCGCCGGGCTTCAGCCAGCGCTGCGGCGTCATGCCCATGCCGACACCCGGCGGCGTGCCGGTGGAAATGATATCGCCGGGATGCAGGCTCATGAACTGGCTGAGATAGGAGACCAGAAAGGAAACGCCATAGACCATGGTGCGCGTCGATCCGTTCTGCATCGTCTCACCATTGACCTTCAGCCAAAGCCTAAGATTTTGCGGATCGGCGATCTCGTCTTTCGTCACCAGCCATGGCCCGACCGGCCCGAACGTGTCGCAGGATTTACCCTTGGTCCATTGCCCGGAACGTTCGGTCTGGAACGACCTTTCGGAGACGTCGTGCAAAACGCAATAACCGGCGACGTGGTCGAGCGCCTCGGCCTCGCTCACATATTTGGTGGTCTTGCCGATGATGACGCCGAGTTCGACTTCCCAGTCGGTTTTGGCCGAATTGCGGGGAATAAGAACATCGTCGTTCGGACCGACAATCGCCGAGGTCGCCTTCATGAAAATGACAGGCTCGGGCGGCACCGCCATGCCGGACTCTTCGGCGTGATCGGCATAATTCAGGCCGATGCAGATGAATTTGCCGGTGCCCGCAACACAGGGGCCGAAACGCGGTGTACCCTCCACCGGTGGCAGCTGGTCGGCGGGAATGGCGGCAAGCTGTGCCAGTTTTTCCGGGGCAAGCGTTTCTCCGGCGATATCCCCGACATGATCTGAGAGATCGCGCAGAATGCCGGTCTCATCGATCAGGCCGGGTCTTTCGGCGCCGGCTGTGCCATATCGGACGAGTTTCATGACATCTCCTGCTTAATGGGCTTACATCGTCGCGCCGATGGACCAGGGAACGAACTCGCTGTCGCCATAGCCGAGAAGCTCCGATTTCGTGCGTTCGCCGGAGGCGACGGCCAGTATTCGGGCGAAGATTTCCTCGCCCTTCTGCTGCAAGGTCGTGCCGTCCAGCACGTCACCGCAATTGATGTCCATATCTTCCCCCATCTTGTCGAAGATGTAGGAATTGGAGGCGAGCTTGATCGAGGGGGTGGGCTTGCAGCCGAAAGCGGAGCCCCGCCCGGTGGTGAAGCATAGGATATTGGCCCCGCCCGCCACCTGGCCGGTCGCTGAAACGGGATCGTAACCGGGCGTATCCATGAAGACCAGTCCTTTGGCGTCTACCGGTTCGGCATAGTTGAACACCGCCGTCAGATTGCTCGAGCCGCCCTTCATCGCCGCTCCCAGCGATTTTTCGAGAATGGTCGTCAGGCCGCCCGCCTTGTTGCCGGGAGAGGGATTGTTGTTCATCTCCATATCGTGCCGTCGGGTGTAGTTCTCCCACCAGCGGATGCGTTCGGCCAGCCTCTCGCCCACCTCCGGCCGCTCCGCCCGGCGGATCAAAAGATGCTCCGCGCCATAGATCTCCGGGGTTTCCGAGAGAATCGCGGTGCCGCCTTCGGCGACCAATATATCGGCGGCAATGCCAAGCGCCGGATTGGCCGTGATGCCGGAATAACCGTCTGAGCCACCGCATTGCAGCGCAAGCATCAGTTCCGAAGCGGGGGCGGGAACCCGGCTGACAAGATTGACCATTGGCAGCATCTCGCGGATGGCCGCGACGCCCGCCTCCACCGTCCTGCGCGTGCCGCCGAGTTCCTGAATGGTGAACGTGCGGAAGGTCTCGCTTTCTTTGACGCCGAAAGCATCCATCCAGCGCGGGATCTGAAACGCCTCGCAGCCCAGCCCCACCATCAGCACGCCGCCAATATTCGGGTTCTGCGCCACACCCCATTGGGTACGCTTCAGCAATTCATAGGCCTCGCCATGAATATCCAGCCCGCATCCGGTGCCGTGAACGAGCGATATGACGCCGTCCACATTCGGGAACTGGCCGAGAATGCCCGAGCGATTGATCTCGTCGGCAATGAAGCGCGAGGCGGTGGCGGAACAGTTCACCGAGGTGAGGACGGCGATGTAATTGCGGGTGCCGAAGCGCCCGCTAGCACGCCGGAAGCCATCGAAGCTGCGTCGCTTTTCCGGCTCGACATAACGCGTGGGCTTTGCTTCCTCACCGCTCGCATAACCGCGTTCGAAGCTCTGCATCGTCACGTTATGTTCGTGGACCCATTGCCCCGGCTCGATATCCTGCGTGGCGAAGCCGATGATCTGGCCATATTTGATGATGGGCGCACGGCTTGCGATTGCCCGCACAGCCATTTTGTGACCCCGCGGAATACGATCACGAACGGCAATCTCCGCCGCGGTCTCGCCCGGCGCGATCGGTTCTACGGCGACGATGATGTTATCGGTCTCAGTCAGTTGGATGTAGCGAGCCATGATTTCTCTGCATGAAACAGGCGGAAACCGGAAATTCGATCTTCGCTGTATATTGGAATACTAGTATAATGCAGCATGGTCAAGAGGTGCCTGCAAGGGGTGACGCAAGCATTTTCAGTACGTGAAAACGGGCGCTACACCTGCATCGGCGGCTTCCTCCAAAGAATCTTGATTTCATATTATATTAGTGTAACGATCCGCCAATGCACAGGAGATTGCGATGCGGGCAGGGGATAAACGACGTCTGGGAGCCACGAAGCTTTCCGTAACGGCACTCAGCATGGGCTGCGCGTCGCTTGGCGGGCTTTATACGCCGGTGAGTGCCGCCGATGCGCTGGCGACGCTTCAGGCGGCATGGAATAGCGGCATCCGTTATTTCGATGTGGCGCCCATGTATGGGCTCACCCGGGCGGAGCATCTGCTCGGGCAGTTTTTGCGCGAGGAACCGCAGCGCGATGAGGCGGTCGTCAGCACCAAGGTCGGCAGGCTTTTCGCCAACGACCGGCCAGGTCGCCACCTGCCACCGGAGCCGCCGAAAAATCCGCTGGATCCGGGCTGGCAGAATGGGCTGCCGTTTCGCGAAATCTTTGATTACAGCTATGACGGCATCATGCGCAGCTTTGACGACAGCCAGCAGCGCATGGGTACCGATCATCTCGATATTCTCTTTATCCACGACATTGGCGTCCTCACCCACGGTGAAAGAAATGCCGCGCTCTGGCGGCAATTGACGTCGGGCGGTTTCAGGGCACTCTCGGAATTGCGTGAGGCGGGCTTGATCGCCGGCTTCGGGCTCGGCGTCAACGAGGCGGAGGTGATCGCCGCCGCCATGGATGAGGTTCACCTCGATTGCTGCCTCCTGGCCGGCCGGCACAGCCTGCTGGAACAGGATGCGATGCCGTTGCTTGATCGCGCCCGGCGGCAGGGCACGGCCATCGTCATTGGCGGGGTCTTCAATTCCGGCATTCTGGCGACGGGCACAGCGGCCAACGCCAAGTTCAACTACAAGGATGCGCCTGCCGAGATCGTCCGGCGCACGGAGGAACTGGCGCGGGTCTGTGCCGCTTTTAATGTGCCGCTGGGGGCGGCGGCGGTGCAGTTCCCGCTGTTTCATCCCGCGGTCGCTTCGGTGCTGGTGGGGGCCAAACATCCCGATAAGCTGTTGCAATCGGTCGGATGGTTCGAGACGGACATACCGGAAGAATTGTGGCAGGCCTTGCAGGAAAACGGCCTGCTGGCGCCGATGCCGGTCTTGACCGAAACATGAGGAGCATCGACGCAGGACTGCCATGACGGGACCGGGCACTTCCAAGAGGATGGCGGTGAAAATCAAAAGCCGCCGGGTTCATCGTGTCTTCTTCCATGCACGGCTTGCTTCGAAATCATGAGGGAGGTTGGTTGCGGGCCAGAAACCGGCTAAAGAAATTTCTGCCGGTGAGTCCGGTTTTTGATGGGAGAATACGGACGTGTCAAAAGAAGAGGCGAATGCCGGCCGTTCCTTGCAGGACAAATCCGATTTGACCGGGTTCCTCAATGGCGTGACGATCACGCGGAATATGCCGCTTCGCGACCAGATATACCAGCTCGTTCGCCGCGCCATCGTGACCGGCAGGCTTGCGCCCGGTTCACCGGTCAATGAAATAGAGATTGCCGAGCGTCTCGGCACGTCGCGCACGCCGGTACGCGAGGCCGTGAAACGTGTCGAAGATGAGGGGCTGATCGACGTCCGTGCCCAGGCCGGAACCTTCGTCAGACCCATCAGCCGCGGGCAGGTGCAGGAAGCTTATATCATCCGCATAGCGCTGGAGCGGGAAAGCGTTCGCCGTGCGGCGGAAACCATCAGCGCGGATGCGGTGCAGCGCCTGCGCGACATTATCGATCTCCACGCCCTTTCGGTCAAAAGAGGTCGCTTCGAGGATGCGATCGATCACGATGATGCCTTTCACCGGGTCATTGCGGAGGTCAACGGTTATTCCATGCTGTGGCGCGTGGTGGACATTACCAAGGCGCAGATGGATCGTTGCCGCCTTCTGTCGCTGCCTTCGCCGGGAGCCGGTGAAACGACGATCGAGCAACACAGCGCCATTGTTGACGCCCTGGAGGCGCATGACCCGGAAGCGGCCGAAAGGGCGATCAAGGAACATCTGGAGACCTCGCTCAGCAATACGCTGAAACTGCTCGGCAGTATTGAAGCCAGTGGTCTTGCTGGCGTCTGAAACGCGCCCGGAAGATGACGGTGCCGTGGTCAATCCATGTGGAAGACCTCGGTCATCTGCGTCCACCATTCTTCCGGCCGACGCGTTGGGAATGGCAATTGCAGAGGCTCGCAGATCGCCCACCATTCCTGCATCCGTTGGCCCTTCGCCATCTCCGCCATATCGGCGGAGAAATCATCTCCCGTATATTCCCAATAGCCGAAGAGCAGGTTCTCCGGTTCTTTCAGAAAAATCGAATAATTTGTGATATTGGCGCGGGTGATGGCCTCCAGTACCTCCGGCCATACATTGGCGTGGAGCCTCTTATATTCCTCGACCGTACCGGGCCTGAGGTTGAGGCAAAATCCCATGCGCGTCATCGGAGGTTCCTCAATAGGTCGTCCGGCCGCCGGAAAGGTCAAAAACCGAGGCGGTGGTGAAGCTGTTTTCGCGGCTCACCAGCCATGCGACCATTGCGGCAGCCTCTTCGACCTCCAGAAAGCGACCACGCGGAATTCGCGTCAGCATGTAATCGATGAATTCCGGCGTCAGCGTTTCGAGAATCCGGGTGCGTGCCGTTGCCGGCGTGATCGCGTTGACAGCAATATCGTGTCCGGCAAGTTCCTTGCCGAGAGATTTGGTCAGGCCGATCACGCCAGCCTTGGCTGCGGAATAGGCTGAGAGCTTGGGATTGCCCTCCTTGCCGGCGACCGAAGAAATATTGACGATCCTGCCGTAATTCCTGGCCTTCATGGAAGGGATCACGGTCTTGTTGACATAAAAGGTGCCGTTCAGGTTCACCTCGACGACATGCCGCCATTCCTCGATGTCATAGTCCTCAAGGGTCGCATTGCCCCCGGCAATTCCGGCGGAGTTGACGAGGATCGACACGGGACCGGTCTCGGCTTCGACCTCGGCATGAACGCGTGCAAGGTCGGCAAAATCGGTGACATCAACGACCTTGCCGCTGGCGCTTTCCCCAAGCACGCCGCAGGCCTGCTCGATCGCTGCCTCGCTCATATCCCAAAGGCTGACCTTCGCCCCGGATTCGATAAGTCGCCTTGCAATGGCAAGGCCAATTCCCTGTGCGCCGCCGGTCACCACGGCAACCTGTCCGTCGAGATCAATCCTGTTCATGTCATCCTCCACCTGACTGTGAGAGGAACTATTATACTAGTATTTTGAATTTAAAAAGAGGAAATCACGCTCTCGCTCTGACGTGCGATCAGGGATGGTCTTGCCGGAGGGTGGGCGTGGAAAACTGCCGAGGGCGCGGCCTGACGCAACGTGGCGGCGCAGACAGGTTTCGCTTTATCGAGCAAACGGGGCTTGATCCGGCACCACGGGATGGGCGGTGTCCGGCGTGACTGCGCTTCAGAATCCGTTTGCGGAGAGAAATGCCCTGCTGGCCGCCAGATCGGCAAGAACGCCGCCGGCGTTACGCGGATCGCGCTCCTGCTCGATGGTGATGTAGCCGCCATAGCCAAGTTCCGTCAGGAGGCTGCGGATAGCCGGATAATCGATCGAACCGCGGCCGATCGGGCACATGACGCCCTTGGCGCAGGCGTCGAAGAAGCGGATGTGTTCTCCCGTCACCTCTTCAAAAACCGCGGCGTCGATATCCTTGAAATGAATATAGTCGACACGGCCCCAATAGCGGCGAAGCGTGGCGGCGGGGTCCATTCCGGAATAGGTCATATGGCCGGTATCGAGGCAGAGGCCCGCAAGATCGGCGGGAATATCCTCGATGATCCGTTGCAGCTCGTCTGCAAATTCGATGTAGCCGCCGGCATGCGGATGGATCGTGGCGCGCACGCCATATTTGTCACGCGCGAGCGTTGCGATGGCGCGGATGTTTTCGACCATGCCGTTCCATGCGGCTTCATCGAGGCGCGGCGCGCGGTCTGAATGGCCGGCGGCATAATCGCGTTCTTCATGGCCCCAGTCCATCACTGTCAGGTAGGGGGCAGGAAAACGCTGGCAGGCATGGGTTTCCGGTTTCGGCAGGCGGGTAATCAGTGCGCAGATCTCGTCGGTCTGGCGCAGCAGGTTGTTGCGGTTTTCCGGTGAGACCAGATCATCGAAGATCGTGCCGGCGACGATCTTCAGGCCACGCTCGTCCAGCGCCTGCGAAACGCGGCTGAGATCGAGCGGCAGATAGCCGTAGGGACCAAGTTCCAGCCCGCCGAAGCCGGCGGCCTTTGCCTCGTCCAGCACTTTTTCCCAATCGGGCAGATGGGGGTTCTTGACGTCGTCGACGCCCCAGCAGCAGGGAGCGGTGGTGATGGTGATCGGGTTGGTCATGGCGTCCTCGTGGCGCGATCGGTATCGAGCCGCATTTCTGCGGCCCGGAGCGGGTCTCAGCGGCTGATGGTGGCCTGAAGGGCATCGATGGAGGACTGGATGCCCGCCTCGGTGGACATGGTGAAATCTTCCATTTCCAGGCTGACCCAGCCGTTGTAACCGGCCATGCGCACCACGGAGAAGAACTCCTTCCACCATTGCAGGTCGCGGCCGGCGCCCACCGCCACATAATTCCAGCTGCGGTTGGCGACATCAGTCACCTCTTTCAGCTCCAAGAGGCCGTTGACATCCGCCAACCCGCGTTCGATGCGGGTGTCCTTGCCGTGGCAATGATGGATTGCGCCGCCGAGTGCACGGGCAGAGGCGATGGGATCGGCCCCCATCCACATCAGATGCGACGGATCGAGATTCATGCCGACCGTCGGGCCGACCTCGTTGCGCAGGCGAAACAGGGTTTCCGGGTTCCAGACGAGCATGGCCGAGAAATTCTCGAGTGCATATTTCTCGACGCCGGCTTCCTTGGCGAGCTTCACGAGCCCATGCCAGAGCGGGAAGGCGCGATCTTCCCATTGGTAACGGTCGCGCTCAGGCATCTCGTTCGGCCAGCTTCTGGTGTAGACGAGCCAGTTCGGCACCGTATCGCCAGGCGCTGCCTCCGGCAGGCCGGACATGGTGACGATCTTCGTCACGCCGATTTCGCCCGCCAGCCGGATGGTGTCCTGCATTTCCTTCAGGTGGCGCTTGCCCATATCGCCGGGATCAAGCGGGTTGGCCGAGCAATTCAGCGCAGCGATTTCGAGGCCGCGAGCCTCGATTTCCTTCAGCCTGGACCTGAGAAGCCCCTTGTCCGCCAGAAGTTCGTCGGCGCGGAAATGCGGGCCACTGGACCAGCCGCCACCGGTCATCTCGATGCCTTCGACGCCAAGCGCGACGCATTTGTCGAGCATCTCGGTGAAGGGCAGGTTTGCCATGACATCAGTACAAATCGCGAGTTTCATCGTGTCGTCTTTCTGAAAAAAATGGGGACACGCTTGAGGAGGAGGACGGGAGAGTTGTCCGGCGCGTCCCCAAGCCGATTATGCGAAGTCGATCCAGGCGGCGCCGGCATCGGCCGAGCGGACGCAGTTTTCCAACCAGCGAACACCTTCGGTACCAGCCGTGATGCCGGGATAATGGTGGGTCTTCAGAAAGGCCTTGTCGCCGCGATTGGCCGCGTCGATCGCCTGGGCGATCCAGAGATAGATGTTCGACCAGCTGTCGCCGAGACCTTCGGTATGCAGCGCACCCATACGATCGATGGCGAGGCTTTCCTGTTCCAGATAGGGCATGCCGTGGTGCAGGATGCGGCCGGGCTCCCCCTGAACCTCGTAGATCAGCTGGTCGGGATGGGAATCGGACCATTCAAGCGAGGCCTTGGAGCCGACGAAACGGTAACGCTGTGATCCCATATTGCCGGCATTGATGGAGGAGACCCAGAGGCGACCGCGTGCGCCGTTGTCATAATGCATCAGAACGGTGGCGTGGTCTTCCAGCGGCGCGCGGGTGGGGATGAAGGCCTTGCGGTCGCAGAGCAGGCGTTCCACCCGCATATGGGGCAGGACGACTTCCGAGAGATAATAGAGATGCGTGCCGATATCGCCCAAAACGAAGGTCGGGCCGGCGGTGCGGGGATTGGTGCGCCATTTGACGGCCTCGCCCGCGCCCACATCGTCACCGGCGTTGAAGCCGTGGGTATATTGCAGGTCGATGATGCGGATGTCGCCCAGCATTCCCTTTTTCACCATGGCCGCCATCTGGTGGACGAGCGGATGCCCGGTAAAGCCATAGGTAACGCCAACGATCAGGCCCTTCTGTTCGGCGAGCCGCGCCACCTCGTCGCATTCGGCCACGGTGAAGAACAGCGGTTTTTCGCAGATGACATGCAGCCCGGCCTCAAGGCAGGCCTTGGTGATTTCGTAATGGGTGAAATTGGGAGTGGCGATGGATACGACGTCCACGCCGTCTTCGCGTGCCGTTTCGCCGGCAATCAGCGCCTTGTAATCCTGATAGCAGCGTTCCGCCGCCACGCCGAGATTGACGCCGAAATCGAGGCCCCTTTCGGCATCGAGATCGAAGGCGCCTGCAACGAGCTGGTAGTTGCCATCACGAAGCGCGCCGGTGCGGTGTTTATAGCCCACCTGTCCCGTGCGTCCGCCGCCCACCATGGCCCAGCGCAGCGGGCGCGAAATCAGTCTTTCTCCATTGATCATGTCAGTCGCCTTTTGATTGGATGTTCCGAATGGCCCGTGGCCGCAGGCAAGCTCCGCCTCGGCATCGGTGCCGGTTTGCCGCGCTATTTCTTGAAATAGAGGTCGATATAGTCCTGCATCTTGCTTCGCATGAACCGGCTCGATTCATCTGCCCTGTCCTCCCAGGCGAAAACGCAGGAGGTCATGATGCCGTCGAAGCCGATTTCGGAAAGCGTGCCGAAGAAGTCGTCCCATGGCACTTCGCCCTGGCCGATATTGAGATGCTGATGCACCCGCGCCTGCGTGCCGGGCGGATTGAGAATGTAACGCAGCCCGGAACTGGCCTTATGGTTGAAGGTATCGCCCACATGTACATGGGCGAGCACATCCTTCGCCTCGCGCAGCATCGCCTTGGTGTCGTCGCCGAAATAGAAGGTATGCGGGGCGCAATAGAGGAACTTGACGTTCTTCGAATTGACGGTGCGGATGATATCGAGCGCCGGCTGCAGCGTTTCGCACCAGTCTTCGGGATGCGGCTCGACATGCAGATTGATGCCTTCGCGCTCGAAGATCGGCACCAGTTCTTCCATCGAGCGCCACCAGGCGTCTTCGCAGGCCTCGATCATCGAGCCGGTATGGCAGCAGTAACATGATCCCTTGTCGGGATGTGGTCCGCGGCCGAATTCGGAGTTCATCGTGTCGACCTCGAGTTCGATGGCGATCTCGATGGCGCGTTTCCAGTGCTTTACCGCTGCCTGGCGTTCGGTCTCGTCATTGGAAGCCCAGCGATACATGGGCAGCAGCGAGGCGATGCCGACATCGGCGTCTTTCAGCGCCTTCCTGAACGACCGGATGCGCTCGGGAAAGACGCGCGGCGCCTTGAACCATTCAAGGAAATCGGCGCGTGGGCTGAGTTCGATCCAGTCGTAGCCGAGTTCCTTCACCTTGGCGGGCAGCTCATCGAGGCTGGTGAAACGGTGCATGTGGGGGTCGATGGCGATTTTCATCGGTCTTGATCCTTCTCTACGTCTTAATTGGATGGCTGCTGCGGCGGGTGGCCGTCATGGCTGGCCATGTAATTTTCCACCTCGGCGCCGAGATCGGCGAGCGCCTCGCCGCCGGCCATCAGATCGGTGATTTCCTCGCGGGATTTTTCGCCCTTGCGGAAATTGGCAGCGACCGCACCGCGGATGAGCACGGCGAAATGATCGCCGACGGCGATGGCGTGGGTGACCTGATGGGTGATGAAGATCACCGCGATGCCGCGCTTGCGCGCTTCCAGCACGATGCGCAGAACGTGGGACGCCTGTTTCACGCCAAGTGCCGCCGTCGGTTCATCGAGAATCAGAACACGGGCGCCAAAATGTACGGCGCGGGCTATGGCAAGTGATTGCCGTTCGCCGCCGGAAAGCCCGCCGATCAGCCGGTCGCCATCATCGATGCGGGTGATGCCGAATTCCTGCACCGCCTTGACGGCGATTTCATTGGCCTTCTTGCGGTCGTAGACCCGGAAAGGCCAGAAGCCTTTGGTGGGTTCAGCGCCGACGAAGAAGGAGCGGCCGATGCTCATCAGCGGAAAGGTTCCGCCGAACTGGTGTACGGTGGAAATGCCCATGCGCTGCGCATCGCGCGGCCCGTCGAAATGAACCGGCTTGCCATCCATCAGCACTTCGCCGGAACTGGGCTGGTAGACGCCGGCGAGCGTCTTGATGAGCGTGGATTTGCCCGCGCCATTGTCTCCCAGCAGGCAGAGCACTTCGCCTGCCCGCACCTTCAGCGAGATATCGTGAAGCACATCGATGGGGCCGAAGGATTTGTTGACGTTTCTGAGTTCGAGAATGGGTGTCGTCATGGGCGGGCCTCACTTCTTCTTCGGTGAATAGGTGAGCGCCATGACGCGGAAGGTGTTGTTCATCAGCACCGCCAAAAGCAGCATGACGCCGATGATGAGGCTCGACCAGTTGCGGTCAAACGAGGTGAAATAAATGCCCTGATTGACGATGGCGAAGGTGATGGTGCCGAGAAATATGCCGATGACCGAACCGAAGCCGCCGGTCAGCAACACCCCGCCCACGACGACCGCGATGATGGAGTTGAAGATGAAGGTCATGCCGGCCGAAACCTGGGCGACATTGAACAATATGGCCTGGCAGACGCCGACGAAGGCGGCGCTGACGGAGGAAAGGACAAAAAGCGTGACCGTCAGCTTGTCGGTGGGGATGCCGGCGTTGCGGGCGCTCACCCGGTCGCCGCCCATGGCGAATATCCAGTTTCCGAAGGGCGAATAGTGGACATAGAAGATATAGATCGCCGTTAGCAGCAGCCACCAGACGATGCTGACCTGAAAACTGCCGCCGATGAATTGGCCGAACAGGAATTTGGCAATCGGGCCGGACTGGGCGGGGCTCAACGCCACGCTGGTCGTGCCGGTCAGCAGCACGGAAAAACCGAGGATCAGCCCCTGCACCGCAAAGAGCGTGCCGAGCGTGACGATCAAGGATGGCACCACGGTCCGTATCACCAGAAAGCCGTTGATCAGCCCGACAAGCACCCCAAGGCCAAGCGCGCCGATGATGCCGAGCCAGATCGGCATGCCGTAATAACCGGTGATGATGGCGACGGTCAGAGCGCCGGCCGGGATCATCGCGCCGATGGAAATATCCAGTTCGCCTGAAATCATCAGCAGCCCGACGGGAATGGCGACGATACCGAGATTGGCGGCGACATTCAGCCAGCTTGCGGCACCTGCGGGCTTGAGGAATTCAATGCTGCCGAAGACAACGAAGAAGACAAGAACAAAAACAAGGCCAAGAAAGGCGCCGGATTCCGGGCGGCGCAGAAGGTCGCCCAAAGAGAGATTTTTCACGTCGTTCACTCCACTATTGATGCTGGGGTTTGCTGCGATGTCCCTGCCGCCTTGCCCCGAGCCCGAATTCGGGATCGGGACAGGGCGTGGGTCATCGCTCAGCGCGCACCCTTGGCGACGCCGGCAAGCGTGGCTTCGATGTTGGATTTGTCGACGATTTTGGGTCCGGTCAGGATCGGCGCGGTTGGTAGGTCGGTGCCGAAATCGATGGCCGAGGCAAGCAGCGTCACGGCGAGCAGGGATTGCAGATAGGGCTGCTGGTCGATTGCAAAACCCTGCGTGCCGTCCTTGATGCGGTCGAGGCCGGACTGGTTGAGGTCGAAAGTGCCGAGCAGGGCGGCTTCGGTCTTCCCGGCCTGCATGACGCCGATGGCGGCGGAATCCGCGTCGCCTGCCGAAATGGTGAGAACGCCATCGATCTTGCCGTCCTGAAGCAAGGTTGCCTTGATCGCCTCGGCCACAGCGGTAGCATCGCCGAAACTGGTGGCGGGAAGCGGCAGTTGCTTGCCGGCGCCGCCGGCTTTGGTAATGCCGTCGATGACACCTTTGCAACGCGCCTCCTGATTGGCGGCTCCCGGAACGGTGTTGACGCAGATGACGTTCTTTTTGCCCTGTTTCGCGAAATATTCGCCGCCTGCGACGCCGGCAATATATTCATCGGAGCCGACATAGTTGATCGCGCCGAGTTCCCTGGCCTTCTCGTGTCCTCCGGCATTCATGAGAATGACCTTGATGCCGGCACTGATGGCCTCCCGTATCGCCGGGTCCTCACCTTCCGGGACCCAGTTCGGAATGACGAGACCGTCGACCTTCTGGCTGATGGCGGTCTGGATCAGTTGCACCACATCGGGCGCAAAATTGTCATAGGTCTGCAGGCGCAGGTAATTGACCTTGCCGCCGTTCGCCTCGACCACGAGGCGCGCGTCATCCAGACCTTTTTTGATGAGGTTCCAGAACGCATCGTCATTTTTGCCGCCAACGACGGCGATATTGGCCGCAGATACGCCGGATGCCAGCGCCAGCGATGCGGCGCCCGCTATGAGAAATTTCCTGAAAAATGCCATTGTTTCCTCCCTGTCCGTTCTCCCGACGGACGAAAATGACAGGATGATTTATATCTTTCATTCCTTCGGAAATGGAATTTATATTTCATTTGATGTTGCATTTAATATCATTTCATGTCATTCACGAATGATACGATTGTGAGGCCAGATGAATCGACCGACCATTGCCGATCTTGCCAAAGCCGCCGGCGTCAGCATTTCCACGGTGAACCGGGTGCTGCACGGTTCGAGCGCCGTGCGTGAGGATACGATCGACCAGATATTGCAGGCGGCGGAGGAGATCGGTTTTTATGGTCTTGGCACCATCAGGGACCGGCGCCGCGAGGCCATGCCCCATTTCCGGCTAGGTTTCCTGTTGCAGCAATCCCATCGGCCGCTTTATCGGTTGTGGGCGGAAGGCATTGTTACGGCGGCGCGCCAGAGGACGGACAGTGTCATAGAGCCGGATGTCGTTTTCGAAGATGATCTCTCACCGGAGGCGGTTTCCGCCAATCTTCTGAAGATGGGGCAATCCTGCAGCGCGATTGCGGTCATCACGGCCGATCACCCGCTCGTCAGCCAGGCGATTGACGAGCTACGGAGCAGGAGCGTTCCGGTGGTCACCTATGTGTCCGATCTGTCGGCGGCGAGCCGTGCGGGGTTTGTGGGAACCGACAGCTGGAAACGCGGCCGCACGGCGGCATGGTTTCTCAGCCAGACGGTGAAGGGGGAGGGAGTGGTGGTGCCGCTGATCGGCAGCAACCGCTATCAGACCCAGGATGTCTCGGACGCAAGCTTCCGCTCCTATATGCGCGAAAACACGCCCGAACTTCAGGTGGCCGAAACGCTGCTGACCCACGAGGAGCCGGAAAACGCCTATGTCATCATCCGGGACATGATTGCTGCCGAACCCGGCCTCAGAGGGATTTATGTCAATGGCGGCGGCATATCGGGGGTCCTGCGTGCGCTCCGGGAACTGCCGGCCGAGAAACAGCGCGGCATCAAGATCGTCTGCAACGATATCGGTCCGGAAACGCGCAAGGGCCTGAACGAAGGGCTGATCACCGCCGCGCTTCCACTTCCCCTCGACAAGATGCCGCATCAATTGATCGACGTGATGTTACGGCGTATCGAAAACGGAGATTCGTCCTCCGTCGAACAGCGGATCGTTCCTTTCGAGATACTGACGCCCGAAAGTATCTGGACATAGGAACGCGCTGCCCGCTGTTGGAACAGGGTGAGAGCGATGATGCCTTCAGTTGAAGGCTTCAGTCGCACGGGTTTCTTGCAGCAGGTCACGAACGGCGGTCACCATATCGTTGAGCGGACGGTCGTCACGGTAGAACGGCACCGTCATCCGAACACGCCGGTAGAGCGCATCCGTGCCGGGTGCTCGGCCATCCCGGTCGGGCTGCATATCGTAAGCCTGTGCCGCACACATGATCTCGATCGCGAGAATGGTTTCCAGATTGCCGATAATCGAAAGCGTCTTGTCGGCAGCGGCTGTGGCGTGCGTCAATATATCCTCCTGCAATGCGGAGGTGATGCCGCCATCGAGGCTGGCGGGCGCAGCGAGGCGGCGGTTTTCCGCGGCAAGCGCTGCAGCGGTATACTGGATGATCATGAAACCGGAGCAGACACCGTCACCATCCGCGAGAAAGGCCGGTAGACCGCTCACGAGTGGATTGACGAGCCGGTCGATGCGACGCTCGGAAATCGCCGCAAGTTCGGCCGTCGCCGTTGCCAGCCCATCCATGGCGAGGCCAAGGGCTGCACCCACGGCATGGGCCTGGGAGTGGACTTCAGGCGCCTCCGATGTGCCGGCGACGACAGGGTTGTCGGTGACGCTTGCGAGTTCTCGGTTCACGACGTCGGCGATCTGCGCCACGCTGTCGCGTACGGCGCCATGCACCTGCGGCACGGCGCGCAGGCTCAGCGGATCCTGCGTGCGGGAACCGGCCGACCGGGCGAGAAGCGGGCTTGCCGCCAAAAGACGGCGCAGGTTTTCGCCGACGGCCTGGATGCCGGGCGAGATACGCAAGGCGAGCGGTCCCGCAGCGAAGGGGTCTGCCTGTGCGCCCAGATTTTCATAGCTCATGGCCGCTGCCGCATCGGCCCAGTCAAGCAGGCGGGTGGTGCGGGCAAGCGCGAGGCTGGCAAGGCCCGTGGCGCAGGGTGTGCCGTTGACGAGGCTGAGGCCTTCTTTCGCCCGCAGAACCATGGGTGCCAGGCCAAGCGCTTCAAGCCCCTGCCTGCCGCTGATCAATTCGCCCCGGTGGTGGGCCCGGCCTTCGCCGATCAGCACAAGGCCAATGGCTGCGGCATGGGTGAGATAACCCACCGAACCCTTCGAGGGGATGAGGGGAAGGATATCGCAGTTCAGCAGGGCCAGCAGCGTTTTCACTGTCTCCACCTGCACGCCGGAATAACCATGCGCGAAGTTGTTGATCTGGGCGGCCATGATGGCGCGTGTTTCTTCGCGTCCGAGCGGCTCTCCGACGCCGCAGGAATGGCTGAGCAGGATGTTGCGGGAGAGCGCCTGCTGCTGGGGAATATCCACGATCACATCGCAGAGCGCACCCACACCGGTATTGATGCCATAACCGCGCACGCGCTTTTCGACGAGCGCATCAACGATGGCGCGCGCGCGGGCAATGCGTTGCCAGGCATCATCCGACAGGTGAAGCGTCGCACCCTTTGCGACAGCGGCGATCTGCTGCCAGGTGAGAGGGCGATCGATGGTGATTGTCTCAGCCATGCTGGCTTTCTCCCGCCGCACCCGCGCGGCGTTCCACGAAACGGGCGACGTAGTCGTTTGCGGGGCTGTTGAGGATCTGGTCCGGGGTTCCGACCTGAACCAGCTTGCCATCCTTCAGGATCGCGATCTGCGCACCGATACGAAGCGCCTCGTCGAGATCGTGGGTAATGAAGACGATGGTCTTGTGCAGGTTCTTTTCAAGCTGCAGCAGCTGGTCCTGCATGTCGGCGCGGATCAACGGGTCGAGCGCCGAAAAGGCCTCGTCCATCAGGATGACATCGGTATCGGCTGCGAGCGCCCGGGCGAGACCGACACGCTGTTTCATGCCGCCGGAAAGCTGGTGCGGAAACTTGTCCTCATAGCCCGAAAGTCCAACGGTCTCGATCCACTTCATGCCGATGGGCCGTGCATCCGCCTTGGTCAGCCCGCGTACGCGCTGGCCATAAACCACGTTCTGCAACACGGTGCGGTGCGGCATCAGGCCGAAATTCTGGAATACCATGCTGACGCGACGGTTGCGGAAATCCCGCAGCTCCTTCGCCTTGAGGGCGAGAACATTGTCTCCACCGACGAGAATCTCGCCGCTTGTCGGTTCGATCAGGCGGTTGATGTGGCGCACCAGCGTCGACTTGCCGGAGCCGGAAAGACCCATGATCACGAAAATGCGGCCGGCTTCGATGTCGAGGCTGACATTGTCGAGGCCGACACTGCATCCCGTCTTTGCCAGGATTTTGCTTTTCTCTGCGCCCTGCTGGGCCATGCTCAGCGCAGCTTTCCAGTTGCCGCCGAATATCTTGGACACGTTGCGGATATGGATATCAGTCATTGCCCATTTCCTTCCGGCTGGATCGGCCAAAACCCTGGGTGATGCGATCGAGCACGATTGCGAGAATAACGATGCCGAGACCTGCTTCCAGACCCTTGCCGACATCGAGCGTCTGGATGCCGTTCAGCACCTGCTCGCCAAGGCCGCGCGCGCCGATCATCGAGGCGACGACGACCATGGAGAGTGCCATCATGATCGTCTGGTTGAGACCGGCCATGATGGTCGGTGTGGCAAGCGGCAATTCGACACCGAAAAGGATCTGTCTCGGGCTGCCACCGAAAGCGGTCGCCGCCTCCACCACTTCCCGGTCCACCTGCCGGATGCCGAGATCGGTCAGGCGGATCAGCGGCGGCACGGCATAAATGATGGTGGCAAGCACGGCCGGAACCTTGCCGAGGCCGAACAGCATGATGGCGGGGATGAGATAAACGAAGCTCGGCATGGTCTGCATGACATCGAGGATCGGCAGGGTGATGCGCCGCGCCCATTCGCTTTTCGCAAGCAGGATGCCCATGGGCACGCCGATGACGATGGAGATGAGGCTGGCAATCAGCATCAGCGCCAGTGTCTGCATCGTCAGGTCCCAGAGACCGAGCGCGCCAACGATGAACAGCATGACGGCGACCATGATGACCAGCGAAATCTTTTTCGCGGCAAACCAGGCGAGCATCAGAAAGACCAGAAAAATGGCCCACCACGGCAGCCCGCGCAGGGCCCATTCCACGAAGAGGATCGCCTGCAGGATCGTCTGCGAGATCGCCTTGAAAACGTAGCCGTAGTTCACCACCAGCGAGCGCACGATTTCATTGATCGGGCCGCGGATGGAAATATGGAAAACTTCAGGAAACATCGGTGTAGTCCTCGCGCCTGCCGACTCCGATCTGCGGAGCCGACCCCTGTCCTGACGGGAAAATGCGCGCCGGAAGCCCGGCGCGCCTGCCATCCTTACTTGACGGCGGCTTCGATACGCGCCTTGGCGTCGGCCGAAACCCAGCCACCCCAGATATCGGCCTTGGTCTGCAGGAAGGTCTTGGCAGCGGCGGTCGCATCGACCTGCTTGTCCGTCATATAGGCCAGGCTGGCGTTGATTTCCGCCAGCGGGAAAGTCGCCTTTTCAAGGATCGCCATGATTTCCGGCGCGTCCTTCGCAAAGGTGCTGTTCACGCCATAGGCCACCTCGACGGAGGGGAATGCGCAGCCGGCATCGCGCTTTCCGTCCGCGCTTGTCAGTTCCTTCCAGCAGGCGTTGCTATAGGCGGGCTCCTGCAGCTGGATGAGCTTGTATTTGCCCATGATCGCCGTCGGGCTCCAGTAATAGAACAGCATCGGCTCGCCCTGAAGGTAGCCGGCGGCAATTGCGGCATCAAGCGCGGTGCCGGTGCCGGGACGGAAGTTCACATAGTTTCCTTCGAGCTTGTAGGCCTGAAGCTTGGCGGTGTTGACGCCTTCGCAGGTCCAGCCCGACGGGCAGTTGAGGAACCGACCCTTGGTCGGCTCTTCCGGGTCCTTGAACAATTCGACGATCTTCGGATCGGAAAGCTGGTCGACGCTCTTCAGATCGGGAGCCTTCGCTTCGATGCCTTTTGCGGGGTCGCCCTTGACCAGATATTCCGGCACGAACCAGCCTTCGGCGGCGCCGACAAAGGTCTTGCCGACCGACTTCACCTGGCCGGCTTCGGCGGCCTTGTTCCAGACATCGGAACGGCCAATCCATTCTTCGGCGAAGATCTGCACGTCGTTATTGGCGGTCGCCTGTTCGAGCGTCACGGAATTGCCGGGGATGGAATCGACCTTGCAATCATAGCCCTTGGACAGGATTTCCTTCATGACCTCGGTGATGAAGGCGCCGCTTTCCCAGTCGATACCGGCGAAGGTGATGGTCTTTCCGGCGCTGCAATAGCCTTCCGCCCTGGCGGCGCCGGCATATGCTCCCATGACAAGCGCGGTCGTGGCCAGCGCGATTTTCAGTTTTGAATTCAGCATTGCATTCCCCTTTTGGTTTGATGATTGGCAACTTGCTGGCATGCGTTTTTCAGGTTCGGCCGGGCGCTCCGTTCAAGTGATAAGCCTTGGGGCCGGTTGTCATCGAATCGCTGTGGAAGTCGATGCTCGCCGTAAATCGGCTTGTTGAAAGTTCACTATACAACTTTGAAATATTCGCATGGCGCGGATGCTTTGGAAATATTGTGGCCGCGGCGCATGCGGTGGGCTGGTTTTGGGAAGAATGATCTTGCGGTGGGCAACGAACTGGTTTGGTCGCCCATGCGGCGGCAGCTTTGCCAGGGTGGTTCCCGCCATGGTGCCGGGTGGGCATGCGGCTCTCGCCTCGAACGCCGGCGGCTGACTTGCGGCTGCTAGAGATCGTGTCCTCGCTCGCCATTATTTTTCCCTCAAGTTGTATATGTAACTTCACACATTTACAAAAGACAAGCAAGATAGGATGTGATAATTTTGTGCTCGTACGGATTCTGGCTGCGTTTTGTGCAGTCGCCCGATTTTTAGGAGTTTCAATGCTGCCCGTCACCGAAAGCGAGTTTTCTGTCCCGGGTGATCGCTCCTCCCTGCCGCTCTATGAGCGTGTGAAAGAACAGATCAAGGAAAAGATCGCCAGCGGAGAGTGGTTGACGAACCACAGGATACCTTCTGAAAACGAGATGGTCGACATGCTGGGTGTCAGCCGCATGACGGCAAACCGTGCCCTGCGGGAACTGGCAACCGAGGGTGTGATCGTGCGCGTGCAGGGGCGCGGATCCTTCGTCGCCCCGAAAAAGCGAAGCGCCGGCATGATGGGCGTGCGAAACATCGCTGACGAGATCAAGGAGCGCGGTTCGACGCATCGGCCGAGCCTGATTTTGGCTCAGACGGAGGTCTGCGGGCCGGATCTCGCAACCGCGCTGGAGATCGCTGTGGGAGCGAAGGTGTTTCATTCCATCATCGTCCACCATGAGGATGATGTGCCGATCCAATTGGAGGATCGTTTCGTTAATGCGGAGATTGCGCCGGATTATCTGATGCAGGATTTCAATACGCTCACGCCGAATGCCTATCTGACGGCGGCGGCACCCATTTCCCGGACGGAGCAATTCATCGAGGCCGCATCGCCCCAGCCATGGGAATGTAAATTGATGGCCATCAGCCGGAACGAGCCTTGCCTTCTCGTGCGCCGCCGAACCTGGTCGGCAAGCCGTGCCGTCACATCCGTGCGGCTGTTATATCCCGGTTCGCGATACCGGCTCGAAAGCCAGGAATAGCCCTTAGTCTTGCTAAAATGCTGCGGCGCCTTTGACGATCAGGCCAGTAGCCCGCGCATGATCAGATCCAGATGAATCGACAGGACGGCCCGCCTGTCCAGGCTGCGCCGGTCATCGAAGATCAGCCGGAACACCAATGTTCCCACCATGGGGGACATCACCACCTTGGCGAGTTCAGGGGGGTTGGCCCTGAATCTTTTCTTCGCCACGCCCTCATCCAGGATCGTATCGATGCGCGCGAAGACCGGCACCATCAGCGTGTCATGGTGCTGGTCGATGAGTTCAGGGAATTTTGCGCCTTCCGCGACGATCAGGCGGAACAGTTCGCGCATTTTTCGGTTGTCGACCAAGGCGTCGAACAGGAATTCGAGCAGCGAGCGAAGCTCCTCGACGGGATCGTCGGATTTATGCGTATAGGCCTTGAAGGCCTCCTGAAACGGCAACGAGGCATGTTTGACCATCGCCTCGAATAGCGCCTCCTTGGTCTCGAAATAGACATAGACCGTGCCCTTGGTCACTCCCACCCGTTCGGCGATGTCCTCCACCCGCGTCGCCGTGAATCCCCTTTTGGTGAATTCCTCGAATGCGGCGTCGAGAATTTGCAGCGGACGTTGTATCTTCTGTTCAGCGCGTGTCAGTTTTTCTTTCGCCATGGCCCCGGATCCTTCTTTGTTTTTGGCGCGTGCCCCTTTTGTCCGTCGCGATTGGCGGAAACGAGTGATGGTTGCCTATAGCACCGGCGCAAAAACCGGAATGGATTTTTGTGAAGGCGCACGCATGGTTCAATATGCCGGAACATCGCCGATGCGCCCGCAGGGACGTGCCGGACGACGGGAAATGATCATTCGGGAAGCTGGCCCGATATCCGGCCAAATCCCCAATCAGCGGCATGAGAATTTCATTGACTATTCGGTTAGTCAAATATTATAGGATGAGGCGAAGATCAAGAGGTCACCATGAAAACCATCCTTATCGCGGCGGCGCTTGGCGGCATTTTCGCCCTGTCGTCCTGCAGTAATGAAGAACCGCCCGCCGAAAAGCCGCTTCGCACCGTCGATGTGGTGGCGGTCCAGAAAAAGCCCGTCGATCGCGGCAGCGTCATAACCGGAGAAGTGCGGGCAAGGGTCCAGACGGATCTGTCGTTCCGGGTCAGCGGCAAGATAACCGAGCGGCTGGTGGATGTGGGGGCGCGGGTGAAGACTGGGCAATTGCTCGCCCGCATCGACCCCGAAGAACAGAAGGCCGACATCGATGTTGCCCTGGCTAACCTGCAATCGGCCGAAGCGCAGCAGACGCAGGCGCAGCTTACGTTCGACCGCCAGCAGAGCCTGTTCAGGACGCAGGTGACCTCGCGCTCGGCGGTCGACAAGGCCCAGGAAACCCTGCTCACCACACAAGGGGCGGTGAGATCGGCGCAGGCGCAGCTCGATACGGCGCGCGATGCGCTGTCCTATACCGAGCTCAAAGCCGATGCGGATGGCGTGATCACGGCGCGCAATGTCGAGGTTGGCCAGGTGGCACAGGCCGCCCAGCTCGTCTTCACGCTGGCGCATGACGGGCCACGCGATGCGGTCTTCGATGTCTACGAATCCCTCTTTCTCGAGCGCGATATCGACAATATCGTCAATGTCAGTCTCCTTTCGGATCCTGGCCAAACCGTTGCGGCGCCGGTGCGCGAAATTTCCCCGACGATCGATCCGGATAATGGAACGATCCGGGTCAAGGTCGGGCTGAACGGCAACATGACCATGCCGCTCGGCGCGCCCGTATCCGGCCATTTTCGCTTCAAGCAGGTCGATGCGATCGAGCTTCCGTGGTCGGCAATGACCTCTCAGGATGGTCTCCCCGCCGTCTGGCTGGTCGATCCACGGTCCTCGGAAGTCGCGATGCGCCCGGTTCAGGTCGCCGATTATGAGACCGGTCAATTCGTTGTCACGGAAGGGCTCAATCCCGGTGATCTCGTCGTCACTGTCGGTACCAAATTTCTCCGCACCGGTGAAAAGGTCGCCTATGAAAAGGGGCAGGCAAAATAATGTTCAGGATAAACAGAAGCTTGTTTTTGCTCATTCCGGCCATTGCGCTCTCGTCCTGCCAGGAAAAGCAGGAAGCGGCCGCTGAAGCGCCACGCCCGGTGCTCTCCGTTGTCGTGGAGGAAAAGTCGGCGGATGCGCTTCGGCTGACGGGCACGGTGGAATCACGCATTCAGACCGATCTTGGTTTTCGCGTTCTCGGCCGCATCATCGCCCGCAATGTCGATGTGGCCGATCTGGTGAAGAAAGGCGACGTTGTGGCGTCGATCGATCCGTTAGCACTGGAACTTTCGGTAAAAAGCGCGCAATCCGATCTTTCCAATGCAGAGGCGCAGCTCGCCAATGCGGTGACGACCGAACAGCGCCAGCGTGTGCTGGCAGAAGCCCGCAGCGGCACGGAAGCGGCACTTGAAGAGGCGGAGCAGGCCACACGCACGGCCAACGCTTCCGTCGCCAAGGCCCGCGCCAATCTGGACAAGGCCGAGGAGCAGCTGGGTTATGCGCAGCTGCGTGCGGAATTTGACGGCGTGGTAACCGCCACATCAGGTGAAATCGGTCAGGTCGTTTCCGCCGGCCAGACGGTGGTGACCATCGCTCGCCCGGAAGTGCGCGACGTGGTGGTGGATGTTCCGCAATTTGCGGCACAGCGGCTGGAAATCGGCTCCACCTTCGAGATCGCCCTGCAGCTCGATCCGAAAATCCGCACCACCGGCGTGGTACGCGAGATCGCTCCGGAAGCCGAAACGGCAACCCGTACCCGCCGCACGAAAATCAGCTTGCAGGATGCCCCGCCGACCTTCCGGCTGGGCTCCGTCGTCACGGCGCTCGCGCTTGCCGCCTCCGAACCGCAAATCACGCTTCCCGCGTCAGCACTGTTGAAAACCGAGAATGGCTGGGGCGTCTGGATCGTCAACACAGATACGGCGACGGTGACCTACCGCCCGGTCACGATAGAAGGCGAACCCGCCGAGGGCGGCAGCGTGCGCATCACCGGCGGCGTCAAGCCTGGCGAACGTGTCGCCAGCGCCGGTGTTCACAAGCTCAAGGATGGACAAGCCATCAGGATCGATCAGGAGGTCCGTCAGTGAAGAAATTCAACCTTTCCGACTGGGCGCTCGAACACCGTTCGCTCATCTGGTATTTCATGCTGGTTTTCCTTCTCGCCGGCGTTTTCTCTTATCTCAACCTCGGCCGTGAGGAAGATCCGAACTTCACCATCAAGACCATGGTGATCAGCGCGCAATGGCCGGGCGCTTCGGCGGAAGAAGTGGCCCGCCAGGTGACCGACAGGATCGAGAAGAAGCTCGAGGAACTCGACAATCTCGATTATCTGCGCAGCCAGACGGTGGCCGGCCGCACGACCATCTTCGTGGAGCTGGTGCCGGAAACCAAGGCGCGCAATGTCGAGCCCACCTGGGTTCGGGTGCGCAACATGATCGGCGACATCAAGGGAGAGTTTCCCTCGGGCGTCGTCGGCCCCTTCTTCAATGACCGTTTCGGCGATGTCTATGGCAATATCTATGCCTTCACCAGCGATGGCCTCAGCCAGCGGCAATTGCGCGACCTGGTGGAAGATGCGCGTGCGAAGGTGCTGACCGTCGACAATATCGGCAAGGTCGATGTCATCGGCGCGCAGGATGAGGCGATCTATCTGGAATTTTCCACGCGGCAGATCGCGGCGCTCGGCATCGATCAGCAATCGATCATCAAGACGCTGCAATCGCAGAACGCCGTCACCCAGTCCGGTTTCGTTAATGCCGGGCCGGAGCGCGTGGCGTTGCGCGTCAGCGGCCAGTTCACCTCGGAAGACAGCCTGCGATCCATCAATCTGCGCGTCAACAACCGCTTCTTCCCGCTGACGGAAGTGGCGACGATCCGGCGCGGTTATGCCGATCCACCATCCTCGCTGTTCCGTTTTAACGGCCAGCCGGCCATCGGCCTTGCGATCGGCATGAAAACCGGTGCGAACCTACTGCATTTCGGTGAGGCGCTGGATGCGGAGATGAAGCGCGTCGTTGCGGATCTGCCGATCGGCGTCGATGTGCACCGCGTGTCCGATCAGCCGGCCGTGGTCGATGAGGCGGTCTCGGGCTTTACCTCGGCTCTGTTCGAGGCCATCGCCATCGTTCTCGTCATCAGCTTCATCAGCCTTGGCCTCAGGGCCGGCATGGTGGTTGCCGTCTCCATTCCGCTCGTGCTGGCGATCACTTTCGTCTACATGGAATATACCGGCATCTCGCTGCAACGTATCTCGCTGGGTGCGCTCATCATCGCGCTCGGGCTTCTCGTCGACGATGCGATGATCGCGGTCGAGATGATGGTGGCGCGGCTTGAGGTCGGAGACGATCTCAGGAAAGCGGCGACTTATGTTTACACGTCCACCGCTTTCCCGATGCTCACGGGTACGCTGGTCACCGTTGCCGGCTTCATTCCCGTCGGTCTCAACAACAGCGCGGCGGGTGAGTTCACCTTCACGCTTTTTGTCGTGATCGCCGTTTCACTCATCGTGTCGTGGATCGTCGCGGTGCTGTTTACGCCGCTGCTCGGCGTGACGATCCTGCCGAAGACGATGAAATCGCACCATGAGAAGAAGGGCCGTTTTGCCTCCGCCTTTTCCTGGCTTCTCGGCCGGGCGCTGCGCTGGCGTTGGGTGACGATCATCGCCACGGTTGCGTTGTTTGCCCTGTCCATCGGCGGCATGAGCCTGGTGCAGCAGCAGTTCTTCCCGTCATCAGACCGTGTGGAACTTATCGTTGACTGGAACCTGCCGCAGAACAGTTCGATTGCTGAAACCAACCGGCAGATGGCCAAGTTCGAGCAGGACATGCTGGCCAAGAATCCGGATATCGATCACTGGACGACCTATGTCGGTGAAGGTGCGCCGCGTTTCATCCTGTCCTTCGACGTGCAGACGCCTGACGTCACCTTCGGCCAGACGGTCATTGTCACCAAGGGGCTGGACGTGCGCGACAAGGTGCGCGCCGAGTTGCAGGATTATCTGGACCGTACATTCACCGGCACTGACGCCTTCGTGAAATTGCTCGATATCGGCCCGCCGGTCGGAAAACCGGTGCAATATCGCCTGAGCGGTCCCGATATCCAGAAAGTCCGTGAACTCGGCCAGGAATTGTCGGGCATCGTTGGCGAACACCGGCTGCTGTCCAATCTGGTCATGGACTGGAACGAGCCGACGCGCGTGGTCAAGGTCGATGTTCTGCAGGACAAGGCCCGCCAGCTCGGCGTCTCCTCGGAAGACATCGCCAACGCCATGAACAGCATCGTCGAGGGCTCCACTGTCACCCAGGTTCGGGATGATATCTATCTCGTCAACGTGGTGGCGCGGGCGCAGCTGGCGGAACGCGGTTCCATCGAGACCTTGCAGAACCTGCAATTGCCCGCGACCAACGGCAAGGCCGTGCCGCTCTCGGCGATTGCCAATTTCCGCTACGAACTGGAACAGCCCACCATCTGGCGCCGAGACCGGATCCCGACGGTCACCGTCAAGGCTGCCATTATCGGCCCGACCCAGCCCGCGACGATTGTGGAGCAGTTGAAGCCGAAACTCGAAGCCTTCGAGAAAATGCTTCCCGTCGGTTACAAGCTTGAGATTGGTGGCTCGGTTGAATCCAGCGCGGATTCGCAAGCGCCGATCGTTGCGGTCGTGCCCTTGATGCTGTTTGCGATGGCGACGATCCTGATGATCCAGTTGCAAAGCTTCAGCCGGCTGTTCCTGGTCTTCGCCGTAGCGCCGACCGCGCTGATCGGCGTGGTGGTGGCGCTGCTCTTTTCCAATGCGCCGATGGGCTTCGTCGCCATTCTGGGCGTGCTGGCGCTGATCGGCATCCTGATCCGCAACTCGGTCATCCTCGTGGTGCAGATCGAGCATCTGAGAAGCGAGGGGGTCTCGGCCTGGCGTGCCGTCATTGAGGCGACCGAGCACCGCATGCGGCCGATCATGCTGACGGCGGCGGCGGCCACGCTTGCCCTCATTCCCATATCCCGGGAAGTATTCTGGGGTCCGATGGCTTATGCCATGATGGGCGGTATCGTGATCGGCACGGCGCTGACGCTGCTTTTCCTGCCGGCGCTCTATGTCGCGTGGTTCCGTATTCCGCGCGAGGATGAGAAGCCGGAGGGAGCGGAAGTAAAGGCGTGACAGCGGAAATGGAGTGAGGGCAGGTTTCCTCACTCCCCATAAAAATATCCGCCATCGTTGTTCCCATGGGCAGGATAATGTTAGGAAGGTCGGCTTAGCCGTAAGAGCGGCGGCCGTCCTTTCGTTTATGGGCGGTCGCATGATCTTGCGTATCGAATCCGCATGTCGCGCCTTGTAAAACTCTTCAGGATTTTGCGCCGATATTGCGGATCACATTAGGGTGCAGGAGGGTTTGAAGATGGGCGGGTTGTCGGATTGGCTTGCGGAGGCACAGCCGATCAATCGCAAGAATGCCGCGGAAGCGGTGTTCGAGGATATCCGCTCCGCCATCACCTCGGGGCAGCTTGCGGTCGGTACCCGGTTGCCTGCCGAATCCCATCTGGCGGTGCGATATGGCGTCAGCCGGCCGATCATCCGCGAGGCACTGCGCTCGCTTCAGACGCTGGGCCTGACGCAGACCCGCACCGGCAGCGGCACCTATGTGATGACGCTGGCGCCGCCTTCCGAACTGAATTACGGAGCCTATTCCGCCCGCGATCTGATCGAGGCCCGCCCCTTCATTGAGGTGCCGGCCGCCGGCTGGGCGGCGCTGAGGCGCACGGATGCGCAACTGGCGGCCCTTCTGGATCTTTGCGACCGGATGGAGGCCGAAGAGAGGCCGCATCCCTGGGTGCTGCTCGACGGGCAATTTCACTGCGCCATTGCGGAGGCTTCGGCCAACGGGCTGTTCGCCAAGGTCGTGGCAGATGCCCGCGAAGCCCTTTCCCAGCAGTCCGAGATGGTGAACCTGATGGCGGGCCGCCGTGTAGCCTCGAATTTCGAGCACCGCCGGATCGTCGAGGCGATCCGGCGGAGTTCAGCACCCGAGGCGCGTGAGGCGATGGAAATTCACCTCGGCCAGGTGAAGCAGGTGGTGACGACGATCATTGGCGAAGATCGGCTTCGCCAGCCGTGACGGCCGGCAGGTTGGCAAGATGCCGCGGGCTCAGCGCCTGCTGCAATTGCGCTTCCGTCAGATACCCCCGTTCCAGAACCACCTGCGGCACGGTGCGGCCGCTGGCAAGCGCTTCCTTCGCCACTTCCGTCGCCGCGTAATAACCGATCAGCGGATTAAGCGCGGTGGCGAGACCGATCGATTCCTCCACACGCTGTGCCATGATGGCGGGATTTGCGACGATGCCCTCGACGCAGCGTTCCGCCAGGGTGCGGCAGGCGGCGCTCAGCTGGCTGATGCTCTGCGACAACGCCCGCACGATGATGGGCTCGAAAGCGTTCAGCTGCAGCTGCCCGGCTTCGGCGGCCATGGTGATGGTGATGTCGTTGCCGATCACCGCATAGGCGACCTGGTTGACCACTTCGGGAATGACCGGATTGATCTTGCCCGGCATGATGCTGGACCCTGCCTGAACCGAGGGCAGGGTGATCTCGCCGATGCCGGCGCGCGGGCCGGAGGAGAGCAGGCGAAGGTCGTTGCAAGTCTTCGACAGCTTGACGGCAACGCGTTTCAGCACGCCGGAGAGATGCACGAAGGCACCGGGGTCCTGTGTGGCTTCGATCAGGTCGGCAGCTGTCACGAGCGGCCGTTCGGTCAGCTCAGCCAGATGCTGGCAGGCAAGCGCGGCGTAACCGCGCGGCGCATTGAGCCCTGTGCCGATGGCGGTGGCACCGAGATTGATCTCGTGCAGCAGCGCGGCGGATTCGATCAGGCGGGCCTGATCTTCGCCGAGCATCACCACAAAAGTGCGGAATTCCTGGCCGAGCGTCATCGGCACGGCGTCCTGCAGCTGCGTGCGGCCGATCTTGATGAAACCGGCAAATTCCTGCGCCTTGCGGTCGAAGGCCTCCTTCAGCACGCCCATGGAGGCCGCCAGATCGTCGATTGATTCGATCAGGCCGACATTGACCGCCGTCGGATAGGCGTCATTGGTCGACTGGCTGAGATTGACATGGTCATTCGGGTGAAGACGGGCGTAATCGCCTTTTTCGTGGCCAAGCAGTTCAAGCGCGCGGTTGGCGATGACCTCATTGGCGTTCATATTGGTGGAAGTGCCGGCTCCGCCCTGAATTTCATCCACCACGAATTGCTCGTGCAGCGCGCCGGCGCGAATTTCGCGGCAGGCTTCCGCGATTGCTTCCATACGCTCCGTGTCCAGCAGGCCGAGTTCGTGATTTGCGCGTGCGGCCGCCTCCTTCACATAGGCCAGTCCCCTGATGAGATAAGGGTTGTGGCCAATGGTCACCCCGGTGATCTTGAAGTTTTCCACCGCGCGTGCCGTGTGCACGCCCCAATAGACATCTGCCGGAATTTCCTTCGTTCCGAGCAAATCATGCTCCCTGCGCGTCACGCTCACTTTTTCCTCCACTGGCTTTTAAGCGTTGCAATATCTGTAAAGCTGTCTTACAGATTTTTCGACCTTAATCGTGGTGGGGGAGAAGGTCAATCATATCGAATACCCTTGACGAACGGCATTATCTGCCATTATGAGGGCGAAAATCTGTCATGCAGCTTTACAGCATGCATGCATTCGCTGGCCATATTTCCAGCCTTGGGGACGACGCCAGTTCCACTTTGATTTCCGGCTTATTGCCGATTACAAGCGTTTTATCGGGAGGATAAATCCATGCATTCTGGAAAAACGGCACCCGCCGAACGTGAGGTCTTCATCGAAGAGGATCTCGGTTACCATAAAGCCCTGAAGCCGCGCCAAATCCAGATGATTGCCATCGGTGGCGCCATCGGCACGGGTCTCTTTCTGGGTGCGGGCGGGCGTCTCGCGCAGGCTGGCCCGGCGCTGGTTTTCGTTTATGCGCTCTGCGGTTTCTTCGCGTTTCTGGTGCTGCGCGCGCTTGGCGAGCTGATCATGCATCGCCCGAGCTCCGGTTCCTTCGTCTCCTATGCCCGTGAATTCTACGGTGAGAAGATGGCCTTTGCGGCCGGCTGGATGTATTGGCTGAACTGGGCCATGACCTCGGTGGCGGACGTGACCGCCGTCGCGCTCTATATGAATTTCTTCAAGCAATATGTTCCGTGGCTCGCCGGTATCGACCAATGGGTATTCGCGATGACGGCACTTCTGGTCGTGCTGGCGATGAACATGCTGTCGGTGAAGGTCTTCGGCGAACTTGAATTCTGGTTCAGCCTGATCAAGGTGCTGGCACTCGCGATCTTCCTCGTCGTCGGTATTTATTTCGTCATTTTCGGCACGCCGATCGAAGGCCATGTCACCGGTTTCAGCATCATCACCGATAATGGCGGCTTCTTCCCGAACGGTATTCTTCCCGCCTTCGTGATCATACAGGGTGTCGTCTTCGCTTACGCCTCGATCGAGCTGATCGGCACGGCTGCGGGCGAAACCGAAGATCCGCGCAAGGTCATGCCGCGCGCCATCCGCGCCGTGGTTCTGCGCCTCGTGGTTTTTTACGTCGGTTCGGTGCTGCTGTTCGCGCTGCTTCTGCCCTACACCGCCTACAAGGCCGGCGAGAGCCCGTTCGTGACCTTCTTCGGCTCCATCGGCGTGCAGGGCGCTGACGTGATCATGAACCTCGTTGTTCTCACCGCCGTGTTGTCTTCGCTCAATGCCGGCCTTTATTCCACTGGCCGCATTCTCCACTCCATGGCGGTTTCTGGCTCGGCGCCGGCCGCACTTGCGAAGATGAACAAGAACGGCGTGCCCTATGGCGGCATTGCTGTCACCGCCGTCGTCACGGTTCTCGGCGTGGCTCTCAACGCCGTCGTTCCTTCTGCCGCTTTCGAAATCGCGCTCAACCTTTCGGCGCTCGGCATCATCTGCGCATGGGCCGTCATCGTGCTCTGCCAGCTGAAGCTCTGGCAGCTTTCCAAGCGCGGTGAACTCGTGCGTCCGGATTTCCGCATGTTCGGCGCGCCCTATACCGGCATTCTCACGCTCATCTTCCTGTTCGGCGTGCTGGTGCTGATGGCCTTCGATTATCCCGTCGGCTCCTGGACCATCGCCTCGCTGCTCGTCATAATCCCGGCACTGGTCATCGGCTGGTATCTGCTGCGTGACCGTATCTATCGCCTTGCGGGCGAACGTGCGGGCGCAGGAGCATCGCATTGAGCGGGCAGGGCGAAGCTCCACTGGTGGCGGTCATCGCCACCGGTGGCACCATCGCCAGCCGGCGTGGCGCCGATGGCGCCAGCACCCCCAGCCTTTCCGGCGAGGACCTGCTGGCGCTGGTTCCGCATGTCAACGCCCGGCTGAAGCCGGTCGACCTGATGGCGAAGGATTCGTCCAGCCTGACCCTGGCCGACATGCAGCGCATCAGCGATGCCGTTGGCATCGAACTCAGCGATCCCGCCGTGGCGGGCATCGTCATTCTGCATGGAACCGACGCGATGGAAGAATCGTCGCTGCTGGTGCATCTGCAGCACGCCCTTGCCAAGCCCGTTGTTTTCACCGGCGCGCAATTTACGGCGGATCACAAGGATGCGGATGGGCCGACCAATCTGGCGAAGGCGATAGAAACCGCGCTCGATCAGCGGAATGCCGAACAGGGTGTGCTGCTTTCCTTCGGTGGTCGCTGTCTGCCGGCCTGGGGGCTTTACAAGCTGAGTGCGGATGCGGCGGATGCCTTCCGTTCGGCGCGGCCGCTTATCCACGCCACAGCGCCGAAGCTTGCTGCTCCCGTCACGGATATCAGGGTCGATATCGTCGCCATTCATCCCGGCTGTGACGCGACCCATATCGATGCCAGCCTTGCGGCCGGCGCAAAAGGTATCGTGCTTGCCGCACTCGGTTCCGGCAATGCCAATCCGCTTATCGCTGACGCGGTAAAGCGCTGCGCAGAGCGCCGCGTTCCGGTCGTGGTTTCCAGCCGTGTGCCGGAAGGCCTGCTGGTTGCAAGTTATGGCGGCGGCGGCGGGGGACATGATCTCGTCGCGGCGGGTGCCGTGCATTCATCCACACTTCGGCCGGGGCAGGCCCGTATTCTGCTGGCGGCGCTGCTCGCCGGCAAAAGCCCGGCGGAAACCATCGTATCCGCCTTTGGCGAGCCGCTCTCTCATTAGGAAGCGGTAAGGGTGTCCGTTTCCGCGGGCACCAAAATTCCTATAGGATTCCTATTTTATTCCATCTGTCGCCGTCTCGAACCTTTATGCGGTTCGGGTGCATTCTTCTGTGCGGGAAGGGATGGTGTTCCCTTCTCAGCCAGAAAGAATGAAAAGCGACGTCCCACATGACGGCGCTTTTCTTCCTGTCCGGCTCCCAGATGAAAAAGGAGTCCCATCGATGATGGATCTTGTTCTGATCGGCGCAGCGACGGTGTTTTTCGCCCTCTGCTTTGCCTATACGCGCGCCTGCGACCGGCTTTAGATGGAGGCCGCGATGATATTCGATTATGTCCTGAGTGGTGCCGTCACCGTCTTTGTCGCCGCCTATCTCACCTATGCTCTCATTCGCCCCGAACGCTTCTGATCGGGAAGCGGCGGTTCGAGTGGCGGAGATAAACGGAATCGGATCCGCCGCTCTCTCTTTCTGTCTGAGCATCGGATTATCCGAAAACCGTATGACACTTTTCGGTCCGATGCTTTATTGAAAGTTCAATACCATGACCCTCAATGGATGGTTTCAGGTCCTGCTTTTCTGCGGGATCGTATTTGCGCTGGTGAAGCCGCTCGGCTTCTACATGGCGCGTGTCTTTAATGGCGAACGCACCCTGCTGTCGCCGGTTCTCGCACCCGTCGAGCGCGGTCTCTACGCCGTTGCCGGCACCAGCGAGCGCGAGGAACAGCATTGGACGACCTATGCGTTCTCCATGCTTCTCTTCAACCTGCTCGGCTTCGCCCTGCTTTATGCGCTGATGCGCTTTCAGGCCGTGCTGCCCTATAATCCGCAGGCGATGCCGGCCGTCGGGCCTGAATTGTCCTTCAACACCGCGGTCAGCTTCGTCACCAATACCAACTGGCAGAATTACGGCGGGGAAAGCACCCTGTCCTATCTGACCCAGATGGCCGGTCTCACGGTGCAGAATTTCGTTTCGGCCGCCACGGGCATGGCGATCGCCATCGGTCTCATCCGCGCTTTTTCGCGTGCCTCCGGCAAGGCGATCGGTAATTTCTGGGTGGATATGGTCCGCTCCACGCTCTACGTGCTCTTGCCGCTCTGCATTATTCTCACACTCGTCTATGTGTGGCTCGGCGCGCCGCAAACGCTCGGCGCCTATGTCACGGCGCAGACGCTGGAAGGCGCGCAGCAGACGATTGCCGTCGGCCCCGTGGCGTCGCAGCTGGCGATCAAGATGCTCGGCACCAATGGTGGCGGTTTCTTCAACGCCAATTCCGCGCATCCCTTCGAGAACCCGGACGCCATTTCCAACATGATCCAGATGGTGTCGATCTTCGCGATCGGTGCCGCCTTCACCAATGTCTTCGGTCGCATGGTCGGCAACCAGCGTCAGGGCTGGGCGATCCTTGCCGCGATGGGCGTGCTGTTCATCGCCGGCGTTGCCGTCACCTATTGGGCGGAAGCGGCCGGAAACCCGCTGATGCACGGCTTTGGGCTCGCTGGTGGCAATATGGAGGGCAAGGAGGTCCGCTTCGGCGTGGCGCTTTCGTCACTCTTTGCCGTCATCACCACGGCTGCATCCTGTGGCGCAGTCAATGCCATGCATGGCAGCTTCACGGCGCTCGGTGGTCTCGTCCCGCTCATCAACATGCAGCTGGGTGAGGTGATCGTCGGCGGTGTCGGCGCGGGTTTCTACGGCATTCTGCTCTTCATCGTCATCGCCATTTTCGTGGCGGGACTGATGGTCGGCCGCACGCCGGAATATCTCGGCAAGAAGATCGAAGCCAAGGAAATGAAGATGGCGGTTCTGGCCATTCTCTGCCTGCCGCTCGCCATGCTGGCCTTCACCGCCACGGCCACGGTTCTGCCCTCGGCGGTGGCGTCGATCGGCACGGCCGGACCGCACGGCTTCTCCGAAATCCTCTATGCCTATACTTCGGCGGCCGCCAATAACGGCTCGGCTTTCGGCGGTCTGACGGGTAATACGACCTGGTACAACATCACCCTTGGTTTCGGCATGCTGATGGGGCGTTTTCTGGTCATCATCCCGGCACTCGCCATTGCTGGCTCGCTGGTCACCAAGAAGACCGTTCCGGCATCGGCAGGCACCTTCCCGACCGATGGCCCGCTCTTCGTTGGCCTGCTTGTCGGCACGATCCTGATTGTCGGTGGCCTCACCTTCCTGCCTGCGCTGGCGCTTGGCCCCGTTGCCGAACATCTGGTGATGGCGGCAGGCCAGCTCTTCTGAGGTGATGCCATGAATGACGGCAAGTCCCGACGTAACCGCATCGTTCCCGCCCGCAACGGCGCTCCCGGCAAGAGGAGCGCCACGCCCGGCGGCTGGTGCGCCTCCAATCTCATTCTTGCGATGATGGCGGCTCTGTTCGCCGCCGTCGTCGCCCTCGAAGTTATCACGGGCTGATCGATCCTTATCGGTCGCCCTGTTTCAAACGCTGGAGCCTCTTCATGAGCCAGTCCAAACAAGCGAGCATCCTCGATTCTCGCATTCTCGTGCCGGCAATCGCCGACGCATTCAAAAAGCTCAACCCGCGCACGCTTGCGCGCAACCCGGTCATGTTCGTGGTGGCGACGGTGTCGGTGCTGACAACAGTGCTGTTCATCCGCGATCTCGTCACCGGCGGCGCCAATCTCGCCTTTTCCTTCCAGATCAATCTCTGGCTCTGGTTCACGGTGCTGTTTGCCAATTTCGCCGAAGCCGTCGCCGAAGGGCGCGGCAAGGCGCAGGCGGATTCGCTGCGCCGGACGCGTACCGAAACCCAGGCAAAGCTTCTGATCGGTGATGACCGCAGCCAATACAAGATGGTGGCGGGCACCAGCCTGAAGGTGAACGATGTCGTTCTTGTCGAGGCAGGCGATATCATCCCCTCCGACGGGGAAGTCATCGAGGGTGTCGCCTCCGTCAACGAGGCGGCAATAACCGGCGAATCCGCCCCCGTCATCCGCGAATCCGGCGGCGACCGCTCGGCTGTTACCGGCGGCACGCAGGTTCTGTCGGACTGGATAAGGGTGCGCATCACCGCTGCTGCCGGCTCCACCTTCCTCGACCGGATGATTTCGCTGGTCGAAGGTGCCGAGCGCCAGAAGACACCGAACGAGATCGCGCTCAATATCCTGCTGGCCGGCATGACGCTGATCTTCGTTCTTGCCACCGCGACCATTCCGAGCTTCGCGGCCTATGCCGGCGGTTCCATCCCGATCATCGTGCTGGTGGCGCTGTTCGTCACGCTCATCCCCACCACCATCGGCGCGCTTCTATCCGCCATCGGCATTGCCGGCATGGATCGTCTGGTGCGTTTCAACGTGCTCGCCATGTCCGGCCGCGCCGTCGAGGCGGCGGGTGACGTCGATACGCTGCTGCTCGACAAGACCGGCACCATCACGCTTGGCAACCGGCAGGCGACCGAGTTCCGCCCCATCCCCGGCGTTTCCGAACAGGAACTTGCGGATGCCGCGCAGCTCGCTTCGCTCGCCGACGAAACGCCGGAAGGCCGCTCCATCGTGGTTCTGGCCAAGGAAAAATACGGCATCCGCGCCCGCGACATGCAGAAGCTGCACGCCAGCTTCGTGCCCTTCACCGCCCAGACCCGCATGAGCGGCGTCGATTTTGAAGGCGCCTCCATTCGCAAGGGTGCGGTTGATGCGGTTCTCGCTTATGTCGATGGCGGCGCTCTGCAACATGGCAATGCGGCGCTTGCCCTCAAAACCGAAACGGATGCCACGCGCGCTATCCGCGGAATAGCGGAAGATATCGCCAAGGCCGGCGGCACGCCGCTTGCCGTGGTGCGCGATGGTAAGTTGCTCGGCGTCGTGCAGCTGAAGGATATCGTCAAGGGCGGCATTCGCGAACGTTTCGCCGAGCTTCGCCGCATGGGCATCCGCACCGTGATGATCACCGGCGACAATCCGATGACGGCTGCCGCCATCGCAGCGGAAGCAGGCGTCGATGATTTCCTTGCCCAGGCAACGCCGGAAAACAAGCTGGAACTGATCCGTGAGGAGCAGGCCAAGGGCAAGCTGGTCGCCATGTGCGGCGACGGCACCAACGACGCACCGGCGCTGGCACAGGCCGATGTCGGCGTCGCCATGAACACCGGCACGGTGGCGGCCCGCGAGGCCGGCAACATGGTGGATCTCGACAGCGATCCGACCAAGCTCATCGAGATCGTCGAAATCGGTAAACAATTGCTGATGACGCGCGGTGCACTGACGACCTTCTCCATCGCCAACGATATCGCCAAATATTTCGCCATCATTCCGGCGATGTTCCTGGCGCTCTATCCGCAGCTTGGTGTCCTGAACGTGATGGGGCTTTCGACGCCGCAGAGCGCCATTTTGTCGGCGATCATCTTCAACGCGCTCATCATCATCGCGCTCATCCCGCTATCGCTGAAGGGCGTCAAATATCGCCCGATCGGTGCCGGCGCGCTGCTGTCGCGCAATCTGGTCATCTATGGCCTCGGCGGCATCATCGTTCCCTTCATCGGCATCAAGGCCATCGACCTCGCCATTACCGCGCTCGGTCTCGCCTGAGGAGTAAAGACAATGTTCAAACAGCTTCGTCCCGCACTGGTGCTGATCCTCGCCACCACTGCCATTACCGGCCTTGCTTATCCGCTCGGCATGACGGGTCTGGCGCAGGCGCTCTTTCCCGTTCAGGCCAATGGCAGCCTGATCGAGAAGGATGGCAAGGTGGTTGGCTCGCAATTGATCGGTCAGGCCTTCACCGGCGAGACCTATTTTCACGGGCGCCCCTCCGCCGCCGGCGACGGATATAACGCGGCCTCATCGTCCGGTTCCAATCTCGGCCCGACGAGCGCCAAGCTCATTGACCGGGTGAAGACGGATTACGAGGCCGCAAAGGGCGAAAACCCGGCGGCAGAAGTTCCTGCCGATCTGGTGACGGCATCGGGTAGCGGTCTCGATCCGCATGTCTCACCTGAGGCCGCCTATTTCCAGGTGCCGCGTGTCGCCAAGGCAAGGGGTATGGATGAGGCCGCGCTGCGTGCCCTCGTTGAGCGTCATGTCGAAGCGCCGGAACTCGGCTTCATGGGTGAGCCCGTCGTAAATGTACTGGCGCTCAATATGGCACTTGACGCAGCCGGCTCATAAACTGAAATGGCTATGGCTTCTTTGGAAGCCATAGCCTCGACCACTGGTGGTTAAATGCCTGACGACAATCGCGATATGCCGAGCCGACCGTCGCCCGATGCGCTGCTGGAAAATGCCCGGCGCGAGGCGCGAGGCCGGCTGAAGATTTTTCTGGGCGCTGCCCCCGGCGTCGGCAAGACCTATGAGATGCTGATGTCCGGCCGGGCGAAGCTCGCGGATGGTGTCGACACCGTTATCGGTGTCGTGGAAACCCATGGCCGCCGGGAAACCGAGGCGCTGGTCGAAGGGCTGGAGGTGATCCCCCGCAGGCGCATCGACTATCGCGGTCAGGTCCTGGAGGAAATGGATCTCGACGCCATCCTCGCTCGCCGCCCCGCTCTGGTTCTGGTCGATGAGCTTGCCCATACCAATGCCTCCGGCAGCCGCCACCCCAAGCGCTATATGGATGTTCAGGAAATCCTCGCGCAGGGCATCGATGTCTATACGACGCTGAACATCCAGCATGTCGAAAGTCTGAATGATGTGGTGGCGCAGATCACCCGCATCCGCGTGCGCGAAACGGTGCCTGACAGCATCATCGACCGGGCCGACGATGTGGAAATCATCGATATTACTCCCGACGACCTGATCAAGCGGCTGCAGGATGGCAAGGTTTACCTGCCGCGTACCGCCCGGCGCGCCATCGAGAATTATTTCTCCCGAGGCAACCTGACGGCGCTGCGTGAGCTTGCACTGCGCCGCACGGCGCAGCGGGTGGACGAGCAATTGCTCAACCACATGCAGTCCCATGCCATTTCCGGCCCCTGGGCAGCGGGGGACCGGGTTCTGGTCTGCCTCGACCATGGCGGCAACGGGCCGGGGCTGGTGCGTTATGCCCGAAGGCAGGCGGACCGCCTGCGCGCGCCATGGACGGCGCTGCATCTCGACACGCCGCGTTCACAGCAATTGTCTGAGGCGGAGAAGGACCGGCTGGCCGGCACCATGCGGCTTGCCCAGCAGCTTGGCGGCGAAACGGTGATCCTGCCAGCGCTTGATCTCACACGCGAGATCATCTCCTACGCCAACGCCAATAATTTCACCCACATCATCATCGGCCGCCCGCGAAAATCCTGGTGGCAGAGGATTTTTCAGCGCTCGCTGACGCATGATCTGATCGACCACGCCGGCGATATCAGCGTGCATGTCATTTCCGGCGATAAAAAAGAAGAGAAGCCGGGTCAGGTCGCAAAGCCGGCATTGGCCCAATCGCATCGTTCCATAAGGCCCTATCTCAACAGTACGCTGTTTGTCGGTTTGGCAATCGTGGCCGGCATCGTGCTTGACCAGACGCTCGATGTTAGAAATCTGGCGCTGGTGTTCCTGATGGCGGTTCTGGCCGCTGCCGTGCGCGGCGGCCTGGGGCCGGCGCTTTATGCTTCGCTGCTTGGCGCTTTTGCCTTCAATTTTTTCTTCCTTGAGCCGCGTTACACGCTGACCGTTCGCGATCCGGAAAGCGTCGTGGCGCTGCTGTTTTACCTTGGTGTCGCGCTTGTCGCCTCCAATCTCACGGCGGCCGTGCAACGGCAGGCCGCCGCCGCGCGGGCAAGGGCGCGAACGACGGAAGATTTGTATCTGTTCTCGAAGAAGCTCTCGGTGACCGGAACGCTGGACGACGTGTTGTGGGCCGCTGCTTTCCAGATGGCCTCGATGCTGAAGGTTCGGATCGTTCTGCTTCTGCCGGAAAACAATACGATAGCGGTCAAGGCGGGATATCCGCCGGACGATACGCTGGTGGATGCCGATATCGCCGCCGCCCAGTGGGCATGGGAACACAACAAGGCCGCGGGCAGGGGCGCAGATACGCTTCCCGGCGCCAAGCGGCTTTATCTGCCGTTGCGCACCGGCAGTGGCGCCGTCGGTGTGGTGGGGCTGGACGACGACCGGCTCGGGCCGCTGCTGACGCCGGAACAGCAACGGCTGTTTGACGCGCTGGCCGATCAGGCGGCGCTTGCCATAGAGCGCATTCAACTCGTCTCGGATGTCGACAGGGCAAGGCTCGCGGCGGAAACCGACCGGCTGCGCACGGCGCTCCTGACCTCCATTTCCCATGATCTCAAGACGCCGCTTGCGGCCATTCTGGGCTCGGCTGGAACGCTGAAGGATTTTGCCGAGGATATTCCGCCGGATGCGCGCGCCGAACTGCTGTCGACGATCGTCGAGGAATCCGAACGGCTGAACCGTTTCATCTCCAACCTTCTCGATATGACGAGGATCGGTTCGGGCGCGATGGAGCCGAATTACGGTCTGCATTTCCTCGGCGACATGGTCGGAACGGCGCTGTCGCGTGCGGCGAAGATCGTCGTCCGGCACGAGGTCGTTCTTGATATACCCTCCGACCTGCCGATGCTGAAGGTCGATCCCGTGCTTTTCGAACAGGTGCTGTTCAACCTCATCGACAATGCGGCCAAATACGCACCCGAACACACGATCATTGCGATACGCGGCTGGCGGCAGGGAAAAAATATCTTCCTGTCGGTTGCCGATGAGGGGCCGGGCATTCCGCCCGATGATATCGAGCGGGTCTTCGACAGTTTCTATCGGGTGCGAAAGGCGGATCATGTGCAGGCGGGAACGGGGCTCGGCCTCTCCATCTGCAAGGGTTTCATCGAAGCGATGGGCGGCTCGATCCGCGCGGAAAACAGAGCGGGCCGTAGCGGAGCGCAATTCATCATAGGTCTGCCCGTCGCCGTCGATACGCCGGTGCTGGATCATGATTAAGGCGCTATTGCCGGTGAGAGATGGTCATGCATTCTGCCATGCCGCTGAAGGAGATCGGGAATGACCAATTCCGCCGTTCGTATTCTGATCGTCGATGACGAGCCGCCGATCCGCAAGCTCCTGCGGGTGGGCCTGTCGACGCAGGGATATGCGGTGAGCGAAGCGATGAATGCGAAGGTGGCGGTGGAGCTGGTCCGGGAAGACAGGCCCGATCTCGTTGTTCTCGATCTCGGCCTGCCGGATATGTCGGGGCATGATCTTCTGGAAAAGTGGCGTGCAGAAGGGCTGGCGCTGCCAGTCATCATCCTTTCCAGCCGCACGGATGAGGCGGGTATCGTCAGGGCGCTGGAACTCGGGGCGGATGACTACATCACCAAGCCTTTTGGCATGAACGAGCTTGTCGCCCGAATCCGTGTCGCGCTCCGTCATCGCCTGCAGAGCCAGGGCGAAAGGCCGGTGTTTCAGACCGGTGATCTCTCGGTCGATCTTGTCCGGCGCATCGTCAAGGTGGAGGATCGCGAGGTGAAGCTCTCGCCCAAGGAATATGATATTCTGCGGGTTCTGGTGCAGCATGCCGGCAAGGTGCTGACGCACCGTTTCCTGCTGGAGCATGTCTGGGACGAACTGACCGACGTGCAATATCTGCGGGTCTATGTGCGCCAGTTGCGCCAGAAGATCGAAAAAATTCCGGATCAGCCGCGTTATATACTGACGGAAACCGGGGTGGGTTACCGGTTGCAGGAGGTTTGAGGGCGCCGCAAAGCGACGCCCTCCGATAGTTCAAACGGCGGCGCAGATCGACAGGAATTCGTCCACATCGGCTTCGGTTGTCGCAAAGCTGGTGACCATGCGGATCAGCACTTCGTCCTTGTTGACCTTTTCCGGCATGTCGCGGGGCTCCAGCCAGTCATAGAACTTCGCGCCCTTTTCTGTCGCTGCTTCCGCAGCTGCCTTCGGTAGAATGGCGAAAACTTCATTGGCCTGGGTCGGCCAGGCGAGGCGGGCGCTGTTCAGGGAGCCGAAACCGGCGCGCAGCCGGTTGGCCATGGCATTGGCGTGGCCGGCGAGACCGAGCCACAGATCGTCCTGCAGATAGGCTTCGAACTGCGCGGCGATGAAGCGCGATTTTGAAAAGAGTTGGGCGGTGCGCTTGCGCAGGAAGGAGAAGTCCCGGGCGAGCGACGGGTCGAAGAAGACGATTGCTTCCGCGCACCAGCAGCCGTTTTTCGTGCCGCCGAAAGACAGGACATCGACGCCGCGTTTCCAGGTCATTTCGGCGGGTGTGGTGCCGAGGGCGGCAAGCGCATTGGCAAACCGCGCGCCATCCATATGCAGCGGCAGGCCGTTTTCCTTGGCGATCTTCGATATCGCGTCGATTTCATCGAGCGTGTAGACGGTGCCGGCCTCGGTTGCCTGTGTCATGGTGATGGCAGCGGCGCGCCCATGGTGCACGGCATCCTGCGGATAACGCGCAATGCGTTCGATCAGGTTTTCCGGCAGCATCTTGCCATTCGGCCCCTCGACGGCGACCATGCGCATGCCGGAAAAGAAATCCGGGGCGCCGCATTCATCCTCGATCACATGCGCTTCGGAATGACAGAAGGTCAGGCCGCCGGCGCGGGCGATGCTGGCCAGCGAAAGCGAATTGGCCGCCGTGCCGGTGGCGACGAAAAACACTGCGACTTCGCGTTCGAAGATTTCGTTGAAGCGCTTTTCGATGGAGAGATCGAGCTCGCTGGTGCCGTAGGCGGCGGCAAAGCGTGTGGATTCCCGAGACAGCCGTTCATTGACGGCCGGATGGGCGCCAGCCCAATTGTCTGAAGCAAAAAACATCTCTGAAGGCTTTCCGATAGCTGAGGGTCTGTGTTGGGCTGCGTGAAGCTATGACGGGCAAAGTTCTAGGACCTAAGATCGCGATTGGCAAATCGGGCAATGAAAGCAATGGCCCAGCGGCTCTTTCGACAAGAAAGTTTCGCACAATAGGTCAGTATCGAAACTTCGCTGCAAATCGGGGCATTCACTAATTGGATTCGGACCCTTGCAAAATTCAGTCGTTTCTGCCAAAATCAGCGGGAATTGAGACAGTCTTGCTGTCCTAAATTTGATCCAGCCGGCCTGAATGCGGATTTTGCGGGAAGCAGAAATCCGCATCGAGCCGGATCTTCGCATGAAACCGTGCAAGTAATTTTGCAGGAGGGACAAAAATGACGAACAAGCCGCAGGCGGATATCGCCGCCGCAACCCTGACCACAGACTGTCCCACCGCGGCTGCGGCCGCACCCGTTTCTGCGAAAGCGCGTTTCGCGGGTGGCTTGCCGGAACGGCAGGGTCTTTACGATCCCGCCAACGAACATGACGCCTGCGGCGTCGGCTTCGTAGCCCATATGAAGGGCGTCAAGTCGCACCAGATCGTCAGTGACGGCCTGTTCATCCTCGAAAATCTCACCCATCGCGGTGCGGTTGGCGCTGACCCGCTGATGGGTGATGGCGCGGGCATTCTCGTGCAGATCCCCGACCGTTTCTTCCGCGAGGAAATGGCGGCGCAGGGCGTGACGTTGCCGAAGGCCGGCGAATACGCCGTCGGCCACATCTTCATGCCGCGCGATCCTTCCCGCATCGAGCATTACAAGAAGGTCATCGTCGACGTCATCGGCGAAGAGGGGCAGCAGTTCCTCGGCTTCCGCGACGTGCCTGTCGATAATTCCTCGCTGTCGAAGGCGCCGGATATTGCTGCGACCGAGCCGCACCATGTTCAGGTCTTCATCGGCGCAGGCCGCGATGCCGCGACCAATCATGATTTTGAGCGCAAGCTGTTCCTAATCCGCAAGGTTCTCTCCAACCGCATCTATGATGAGGGCGGCGGCAAGGAAACGCAGGATTTCTATCCCGTTTCCCTTTCCTCCTCCACCATCGTCTACAAGGGCATGTTCCTCGCCTATCAGGTTGGCGCCTATTACAAGGATCTGGCCGATCCGCGCTTCGAATCCGCCGTTGCCCTCGTGCATCAGCGTTTCTCGACCAACACCTTCCCGTCCTGGAAGCTGGCGCATCCCTACCGCATGGTCGCTCATAACGGTGAAATCAACACGCTGCGCGGCAACGTCAACTGGATGGCGGCGCGTCAGGCCTCGGTTTCGTCGGTGCTGTTCGGCGATGACATTTCCAAGCTCTGGCCGATTTCCTATGAAGGTCAGTCGGACACCGCCTGTTTCGACAACGCGCTCGAATTCCTCGTGCGCGGCGGTTACTCCATGGCCCACGCCGTCATGATGCTGATCCCGGAAGCCTGGGCCGGCAACCAGTCCATGTCTGCCGAACGCAAGGCATTCTACGAATATCACGCAGCGCTGATGGAGCCGTGGGACGGCCCGGCCGCCGTTGCCTTCACCGATGGCAAGCAGATTGGCGCGACGCTCGACCGCAACGGTCTTCGCCCGGCACGTTATCTCGTCACCGATGATGATCGCATCATCATGGCGTCCGAGGCGGGCACGCTGCCGGTGCCGGAAGAGCGCATCGTCAAGAAGTGGCGCCTGCAGCCAGGCAAGATGCTGCTGATCGACATGGAAAAGGGTGCGATCATTTCCGATGAGGAAGTGAAGCACGAGCTTGCCGCCAAGCACCCCTACCGCACCTGGCTCGACCGCACGCAGCTCATCCTCGAAGAGCTGAAGCCGGTCGAACCGCGCGCGCTTCGCCGTGACGTATCACTGCTCGACCGTCAGCAGGCCTTCGGCTACACCAGCGAAGATACGAAGCTGCTGATGTCGCCGATGGCGACGACCGGCCAGGAAGCCATCGGCTCCATGGGCACCGATACGCCGATTTCGGCCATGTCGGAAAAGTCGAAGCTGCTTTACACCTATTTCAAGCAGAACTTCGCGCAGGTGACGAACCCGCCGATCGATCCGATCCGCGAAGAGCTTGTCATGAGCCTCGTGTCCTTCATCGGTCCGCGCCCGAATATCCTCGATCACGAAGGTGCAGCCCGCGCCAAGCGTCTGGAAGTGCGCCAGCCGATCCTGACCAATGGCGATCTGGAGAAGATCCGCTCCATCGGCCATACGGAAGACCGTTTCGACACCAAGACGCTCGACTTCACCTATGATGTGGAGCGTGGCGCGGAAGGCATGCCGGAAATGCTGGAACGCCTGTGCGAGCGGGCGGAATCCGCCGTTCGTGGCGGTTACAACATCATCGTTCTCTCCGACCGTCAGCTTGGCCCGGACCGCATTGCGATCCCCGCCCTTCTGGCGACGGCAGCCGTGCACCATCACCTGATCCGCAAGGGTCTGCGCACCTCGGTCGGCCTCGTCGTGGAAACTGGTGAGCCGCGCGAAATCCATCATTTCTGCCTGCTCGCCGGTTATGGCGCGGAGGCGATCAACCCCTATCTCGCCTTTGACACGCTGCTCGACATGCACAAGCACGGCGCCTTCCCGAAGGAAGTCTCCGACGACGAAGTGGTTTATCGCTACATCAAGGCGGTCGGTAAGGGCATCCTCAAGGTCATGTCCAAGATGGGCATTTCCACCTACCAGTCCTATTGCGGCGCGCAGATCTTCGACGCCATCGGCCTGTCGTCCGAATTCGTCGAGAAGTATTTCTTCGGCACGGCCACCTCCATCGAAGGTGTCGGCCTGACGGAAATTGCCGAAGAAACCGTAACGCGCCACACGGCGGCCTTCGGCAAGGATCCGATCCTTGCCAACACGCTCGATATCGGCGGTGAATACGCCTATCGCATGCGCGGTGAAAGCCACGCCTGGACGCCGGATGCCGTTGCCTCGCTGCAGCACGCCGTGCGCGGCAACAGCCAGGATCGCTACCGCGAATTCGCCGGCATGGTGAATGAGACGGCGCTGCGCATGAACACCATTCGCGGCCTGTTCAAGGTCAAGTCGGCGGAAGCGCTCGGCCGCAAGCCGGTTTCCATCGATGATGTTGAGCCGGCGGCTGATATCGTCAAGCGCTTCTCGACCGGGGCCATGTCCTTCGGCTCGATCAGCCGCGAGGCGCATACCACGCTCGCCATCGCCATGAACCGCATCGGCGGCAAGTCAAACACCGGTGAGGGCGGCGAAGAATCCGACCGTTACATGCCGCTGTTGAACGGCCAGCCGAACCCGGAACGCTCCGCCATCAAGCAGATCGCTTCCGGACGCTTCGGCGTGACGACGGAATATCTCGTCAATGCCGATATGCTGCAGATCAAGGTGGCGCAGGGCGCAAAGCCCGGCGAAGGCGGCCAGCTGCCCGGCCACAAGGTGGATGCGACGGTTGCCAAGACCCGTCACTCCACCCCGGGTGTCGGCCTCATCTCGCCGCCGCCGCATCATGACATCTATTCGATCGAAGATCTGGCGCAGCTGATCTACGACCTGAAGAACGTCAACCCGGAAGCCGATGTTTCGGTGAAGCTGGTGTCGGAAGTGGGCGTCGGCACGGTTGCTGCCGGTGTCGCCAAGGCGCGTGCCGACCATATCACCGTTGCCGGTTTCGACGGCGGCACGGGTGCTTCGCCGCTTACCTCGCTGAAGCATGCGGGCTCGCCCTGGGAAATCGGCCTTGCCGAAACCCAGCAGACGCTGGTGCTGAACGGCCTTCGCTCGCGCGTTGCCCTGCAGGTGGATGGCGGTCTGAAGACCGGCCGCGACGTCATCATCGGCGCGCTGCTCGGTGCGGATGAATTCGGCTTCGCCACCGCGCCGCTGATTGCGGCCGGCTGCATCATGATGCGCAAGTGCCACCTCAACACCTGCCCGGTGGGCGTCGCGACGCAGGACCCGGTTCTGCGCAAGCGCTTCAAGGGCACGCCGGAACATGTCATCAACTACTTCTTCTTCGTGGCCGAAGAAGTGCGCGAAATTCTTGCCTCGCTTGGCGTTACCAGGCTGGATGAGATCATCGGCGCTTCCGAGATGCTCGAAAAGGATGAGATGCTGGCGCACTGGAAGGCCAAGGGTCTGGATTTCAGCCGCATCTTCCACAAGGTTGAGGCACCCAAGGAAGCAACCTTCTGGACCGAACGCCAGAAGCATCCGATCGACGATATTCTCGACCGCAAGCTGATCGAGAAGTCCTTGCCGTCGCTCGAAAACCGCGAACCCGTAGTCTTCGAAGTGCCGATCAAGAACGTCGACCGTTCCGCAGGCGCCATGCTTTCGGGTGCGCTTGCCAAGCGTTGGGGTCACAAGGGCCTGAAGGACGATACGATCCACGTCACCCTCAAGGGTACGGCCGGTCAGTCCTTCGGCGCGTTCCTTGCCCGCGGCATCACCTTCGATCTGGTGGGTGACGGCAACGACTATGTCGGCAAGGGTCTTTCGGGTGGCCGCATCATCGTGCGCCCGCCGGAAAACACCCGCATCGTTGCGGAAAACTCGATCATCGTCGGCAATACCGTGCTTTACGGTGCGATCACCGGCGAGTGTTATTTCCGCGGTGTCGCGGGTGAGCGTTTCGCGGTGCGTAACTCCGGCGCGGTCGCGGTTGTCGAAGGCGTGGGCGACCACGGCTGCGAATATATGACCGGCGGCATCGTCGTTGTTCTCGGTGAGACGGGCCGTAACTTCGCGGCCGGCATGTCCGGCGGCGTGGCTTATGTTCTCGACGAGAAGGGTGACTTCGCCACCCGCTGCAACATGGCTATGGTCGAGCTTGAGCCGGTTCCGGAAGAAGACGACATGCTGGAAAAGCTGCACCATCACGGCGGCGACCTCATGCACAAGGGACGTGTGGACGTTTCCGAGGACATGACGCGCCACGACGAGGAGCGCCTTTACCAGCTGATCTCGAACCACTTCCATTACACGAATTCGTCGCGCGCCAAGGATATACTCGACCGCTGGAGCGAGTTCCGTCCGAAGTTCCGCAAGGTCATGCCGGTCGAATACCGCCGTGCGCTTGAGGAAATGGAGCGCATGCGCATGGGCGTGGCGGCGGAGTAATCCGCCGCGTGAGGACACTACACCAACTGGTCTCGCTGATGATCGCGGCCGCCGTTCCCACGGTGGTCTACTGGACGAGCGGCGAGACCGGATTTGAGTTCATCGTATTGGGGGCGGCTTTCGGTTTCGCCTACTGGTACTGGGGCCCGACAGGCGCTCCGCTTTGATGTGAGGACATAAACGTGGGCAAGGTTACAGGTTTTCTGGAAATCGACCGGCAGGTGGGCAAGTATCAGCCCGCATCGGATCGTATCCGCCATTTCCGCGAATTCACCATTCCGATGTCGGATGCCGAGGTGCAGAAGCAGGCGGCGCGCTGCATGGATTGCGGCATTCCCTACTGTCATGGCCCGACGGGCTGTCCCGTGCACAACCAGATCCCCGACTGGAATGATCTGGTTTATAACAACAATTGGGAAGAGGCGATCCGTAACCTCCATTCCACCAACAACTTCCCGGAATTTACCGGCCGCGTCTGTCCCGCGCCCTGCGAGGAAGCGTGCACGCTGAACCTCGAGGATGCACCGGTCGCCATCAAGACCGTAGAACAGGCGATTGCCGACAAGGCCTATGAGCTGGGCTTCATCGTGCCGAAGCCGGCGACGATCCACACCGGCAAGAAGGTCGCCATCATCGGTTCCGGCCCTTCGGGCATGGCGGCGGCTCAGCAGCTCGGCCGCGCCGGCCATGAGGTGCACGTTTACGAGCGTGAATCCAAGCCCGGTGGCCTGCTGCGTTACGGTATCCCGGACTTCAAGATGGAGAAGAACTTCATCGATCGCCGTGTCGAGCAGATCAAGGGCGAAGGCGTCACCTTCCATTGCGGCGTCAATGTCGGTGTCGATGTGACGGTTGAGGCGCTTCTCTCCGACCACGATGCGGTTCTTTATTGCGGCGGTTCGGAAACCCCGCGTCCGGCCGGTATCGGTGGCGCCGATCTGCTTGGTGTTTACGATGCTATGCCCTATCTCGTGCAGCAGAACCGCCGCGTCGGCCGTGAAAACATCGACAGCATCGGCTGGCCTGCCGATCCGATCCTTGCGGGTGGCAAGCATGTCGTCGTCGTTGGTGGTGGCGATACCGCATCCGACTGCGTCGGTACGGCCTTCCGTCAGGGCGCGGTGAAAGTCACCCAGCTCGACATCCGCCCGATGCCGCCGGAAAAGGAAGACAAGCTTGCGGTCTGGCCCTTCTGGGCAACCAAGATGCGCACCTCGTCCTCGCAGGCCGAAGGCGCCATTCGCGAGTTCCAGGTGGCGACGCTTGAATTCGTCGGCGAAGACGGCGTGCTGACAGGCGTGAAGTGCTGCCAGGTGGATGACCGCCGCAAGCCGATCGCCGGCACGGAATTCATCATCAAGGCCGATCTCGCCTTCATCGCCATCGGCTTCTCCGGTCCCTTCACCGACAGCGTGCTGAAGGAGATGGACGGCAAGCTGACGCTTAACACCGACCGCCGCGGCTCCACCAATGTGGTCGCCAACGAAACGGATTACCGGACCTCGGTCGACAAGCTGTGGGCTGCGGGCGATGTGCGCCGTGGCCAGTCCCTGGTGGTCTGGGCGATCCGCGAAGGCCGCCAAGCGGCGCGTGCGATCGACGAGGCGCTGATGGGTGCCACCGTTCTGCCGCGCTAAGCGAATGAATGCGGCATAAGCCGCACGAACCATAACAAAAGGCCTGTTGTCAGATACAACAGGCCTTTTGTCTGACTGGACGACCAAAAAAGCGATTGGGGCGTCGCTTTCATGGGGACGGGCAAGATATCGCGCCTGTGAATTGCAAGGACATTACGCGTTTCCCGAAAAGCAGTTTTTTGCCAGTAATGCGGGATGGGTTCAGCAATAGGGAAGGCTGATGCGGAAGCAGGCGCCACCGGTGGATGAATCGCTGATGGTGATCTCGCCGCCGTGGTAGCGGACGATTTCCTGAACGAGGTTGAGACCGAGCCCGGTGCCCCGATCCTTTGGCCGCAGGCGATGGAATGCGTCGAACACCAGTTCCCTGTCCTCTTCGGGAATACCGTTGCCTTCGTCGGAGATGTCGATCACGCGGTTCGCCGCGATTTTGACGGTGATCGTGCCGCGATTGCCGCCATGTTCGATGGCATTCTGCACGATGTTCATCAGCGCACGCTGCAGCGAGGCGTCGTCGGCAAGGGCGAGGATCGGCTCTTCGTCCGGCTCGAAAGAGAGATTATATCCCTGTGAGATCGCAAGCGGCGCCATATCCGCAACGACGGATCTGCACAGGCCGACGAGATCAAGCGGAATAAGCGGTGCTTTCTGGCCGCCCAGACGTTGCAGGTCGAGCAATTGTTCGGCCAGCACGGCAATACGGCTGGCATCTGCCAAAATCCTGCTGCGGGCCGGGCCTTCCAGCAGCGTTTCAACACGGGTCTGGAGAATGGCGACAGGGGTGCGCAATTCATGGGCGGCATCGAGAATGAAACGTTTGTGCCGTTCATAGCCATCGTCCAGCCGCTGCAATGCGCCGTTGACGGCATGCACGAGTGGCTGCACCTCCCGTGGAATATTGCCATCCGGCAATCGATATCCGCGTTTGTCGATGTCGATGGTTTCCGCCGTGCGCGCGATGGTCGAGAGGGCGCGAAATTCCCTGCGAATGATCCAGGGAATGGTTACGATCGTCACGATCGACATGAGAATGAGAACCGGCATGATCAAGATATTGGAGAACAGCAGGACGGGGAAGGTCATGCTGAACGGCCCGCCTTTGCCGATCATGACGAACTCTCCAGCCGGCCCCGAAGCGCGGCGCACGACAGCTATTCGCACCACGGCGAGATAGGAATAGGACAGTGCCGCGTCGCGTACGTCGGAAATCCTGATATCGCTCAGCTGCTGGTCCATGTTGAATGCATCCGGTACCTGCCCGGCCTTTACGACTTCTCCTTTTTCGCTAACCGCGGTGAACCAGAAATCGGAGGTATTGTTGCGGAGCTGGGTGAATTCTGGTGTTTCTTTGAGAACCAGTTGGCCATCCTTATCCCGCACGATTGCTTTGGCAGTAATCTGGGCCGCCTCGGGGCTCAGCAGGGCGCTTCCAGCCCCGCCGGTCGACAAATAGGTGACGATGGCTGCGGTGACGACGAAGAGGCTGCCGATCTGAAACAGCAGCAATTGAATGGTCAGGCGGCGCTTCAGCGATTTCCTCTTCACGCGGTCGCCCTCAGGAGATAACCGACACCGCGAATGCCGTGAACCTCAAGGCCCGCATCCGCAGCTGCCAATTTGCGGCGCAAACGGGAAATATGGGAATCGAGTGCATTGGACTGGATTTCATCATCGAAATTATAGACGGCCTCCTCCAGCAGCGGGCGCAGCACCGTTCTGCCCTGTCGCCGCAACAATGCTTCGAGGATCAGCAGCTCCCGTCTCGTCAGGGGAAGGAATTCACCCTTGATACGCACTTCGCGGGTTTCGAAGCAGAATTCCAGCCTGCCCAGTCTCGCCGTCATCGTCACGGCGCCAGCCGGCCGGCGCATCAGGGCACGGATGCGGGCAAGCAGTTCCTCAACGGCGAAAGGCTTGGCCAGATAATCGTCCGCGCCGAGATTGAGGCCGTTGATCCGGTCCGCAAGCGCACCCTGGGCCGTCAGCACGATGACGGGTGGGGTGACGGGCAGGAGACGCAGATCTTCGATAAGCTCGATGCCATCACCATCGGGCAATTGCCGGTCGAGCACGACAAGATCGTGAACACCGTCCATGATGGCATGACGGGCAAGATCGAGCGTGCCGACCGTATCCACGATAATATCGAACCGATGGAGTGCGGCGGACAGGGCTGCTGCCATTTCGCGTTCGTCTTCAACAAGCAGCAGGCGCATGAATTCGTCTCGGCAATGTCCGGCTTCGTCTCCCGAAGAGGAAGAACGCGCGTGAAGTCAAAAAACGACGGCGCCGTTGACGCTCTGAGCGAGTGGTGCGGCGCCGTTGGGTCAATATAGCCATGCAAAAGGAGGACGGGAGAAGGCAGGCCACCAACCCCACATTCCTGCAAAGCCATACTTATCCTGCCATGGTCGGATTGCCTAAACATTACGCCTGTCGCGGGCCGTCAGGCCACGGAAAAAGCGTCTATTGTTTCGCCTGCGTGGTATCCGGTATCACGCGGTAGTCATCGATACGGCCTGCCGGGGCATCCGCCATCTCGCCCCGTTTGGTCAGCCTTTCGCGGGGCGATTCCACCACGGATACGCGTGACGGACCAGCCGTCAAAGGGGTATCGCCAAGCAGCTTGTCGCCGCCATCGAGATTGGGATCGGTCAGGCTGATCGGCTGGGTGCGCACCTGTCCCGCATCGATGCCGAGCGCCGGCAGGGAGGTGAGCGCCGGCAAATTGCTGCCGTCGAGTTTCACGAGGTCCGGTCCAGCACTGTCGAGGTGCCTGCGCACGAATTTCTCGACGTAAAAGGCGAGCTTGCGCTTGCCGGCCTGCGTCATGCCGATGCCGTCCGCCTCACGCAGGCGAGCCTGCTGGCCGTTCATATCATAACCGGTAATGACGAATTTTCCGGCCTCGTCGACGAAACCGTCCCATACATCCACGAATTCACCGCCATATTTTTCAACATGGCTGCGATAAAGCCGGTTGAAGCCGACGAGATCGGCCGAAAGCGAGGGCGATTGGAAGGCGGGCACGCCAACCCAAAGCACCGGTACCTTCGGGCGGCCGGCAAGGGTCAGAAGCTCATCGATCCGCCGTTCATATTCCTTGAACCAGACTTCCGTGCCGAATTTTTCCCTGACATCACCGATCTGCATCTGCTGGCGATCGTTCGAGCCCATCATGATGACAATGGTGGCCGGATTGGTCTCGCTTATGAATTGCGGCAGATTGGTAGACCAGTCGTAATAATCCTTGCGGACGAGGCCGGAGGAACCGTTGGCACGCACATCGACGGCGATCGCCGGCGAACTGGCAAAGGCATTGACCAGCTCTTCCCCCATGCCGCCGGCGAGGAAGTCGCCGATGACCAGAACGCGTCTCGCATTTTCAAGCTTGGCGGCAGGCTCCGGTTTTGCGGTTCGCATCTGAACGACCGAGGGAGCTTTCCGTGTTGGCTGTGGGCGGGTGACCGATCTTTCACGCGGAGCGGCCGGAAAATCCCGGCGGCTGCGGGGCTGATATTCGCGGCCTGATCCACCGTCGCGGCCCACGGGCTTGCCAAACAGCATTTCGAAAAGGGTGCGTCGCTGCTCCTGTGCGAAGGTCTCGGAAGGAACGAGCGGCACACAGAGCACGACGGAAAGAATGATGGCGCAGAAACGCCAACCCGTCTTTCCGTTTCTCGCCGCAGGTTTCCTACTCATGACATCAACCCTTCCGGATGCATCGGCGGCGTCCATGACGTCGCCGAATGCGCCGGCACATTATCAATTGCGCAGTGCTTTCAGCAATCGCTGCGACGGCTCGCCGTCCTTTTCCATGCCCATGCGGGACTGGATGGCGCTGATGGCGGCCTTGGAGCCGGAGCCGAAATTGCCGTCGATCTCGCCATCATAATAACCGAGTTCCTTCATGCGGGTCTGGAGTTCGAATTTTTCACGAATATCCAGTGTGCCGTCCGGGCGCGGCCATTTCTGCTGCATGCCACCATAACCGGCGATTTCGTCCGCAAGCAGGCCGACGGCCAGCGCATAGCTGTCCGAGGCGTTGTATTTCTTGATGGTGAAGAAGTTCTTCATCATCAGGAAACCGGGGCCGTTCGCTCCGCCCTGCAGTTTCAGCATGGCGCGATCGGAACCGCGGGTGAAAGTCTTGCCGTTCGGGCGGGTGAAGCCGAGCTTCGACCATTCCGCGATGGTCTTCGTCTGCCCTTCGTAACGGGCGCCGCCACGTGGTACGGCGGTCTCATAACCCCAGGTCCGGCCGGGTTCCCAGCCGTTCTTGGAAAGAAGGTTGGCAGCGGTCGCCAGCGCATCCGGAACCGAATGCCAGATGTCGCGCTTGCCATTGCCGTCCGCATCGACCGCATAGAGCAGGTAGCTGGTCGGAATGAACTGGGTGTGACCCATCGCGCCCGCCCAGGAACCCGTCAGCTGTTTCGGCGTGACATCGCCGGCCTGAAGAATCTTGAGTGCGGCGATCAGCTGGGTGCGGGCGAATTTGGCGCGTTTGGGATCGGAATAGGCGAGCGTCGCCAGCGCCTGCGGAATGTTGTGCAACCGCTCCGGCTTTTCGAGAACCGCGCCGTAATTGGACTCCATCGACCAGATGGCAAGAATGATGTGTTTGTCGACGTTGAAGTTGCGCTCGATCCAGTTGAGTGTCGTCGCGTGTTTCATCTTCATTTCGCGGCCAATCCGCACCGTATACGGATTGACGCGGGAATCGACATAATCCCAGATCTGGGTAGTGAATTCCGGCTGGAAGGTTGCCTTGCGCAGCGCGTCCGGATCCGGCTCGCTGACACCGGCAAAGGCCTTCTGATAGGTCGCCTTGCTAATGCCTTCTTTGGCGGCTGTTGCGTAGAACTGGTTGATCCATTGCTTGAACCCTTGATCGGCCCGGGCCGAGACGGGAGCCAGCGAGATTGCCAGACCTGCAACCATCATGCAGCCGAATTTGCGGACACCTGAAAGGATCATCTTTGTCATCGTCTGTCTTTCGTTCTCTCGAATGTCATTTCGATTGCGAAAACGCATCGGGCGTCGTCATGGATAACAAAAGAACGTCAACAAATTCTTTACCATTAATAGATGGTAGCGTCACCCTTTACAAAACGTTGTTATTTTTGAAATAACAACAGCGTGCGGGGATTGTGATCAAGTTTTATCTCTCAGGAGGGATATGTGGTAGAACAGAAGAAAATTCGGAAGGCCGTATTTCCGGTCGCGGGTCTTGGCACCCGTTTCCTGCCCGCAACCAAGGCAGTTCCGAAAGAAATGCTCACTGTCGTCGACAAGCCGGTCATTCAATACGTCGTCGATGAGGCGGCGGAAGCGGGCATCGAGCATTTTGTATTTGTCACCGGCCGTGGCAAGGCGGTGATCGAAGATTATTTTGATATTCAATTTGAACTCGAACAAATGCTGCGCGAGCGCAACAAGAATGCCGAGCTGACATTGCTGGCCGGCCTTCTGCCCAAGGCGGGCACCGCAAGCTTCACGCGCCAGCAGGTGCCGCTTGGTCTCGGCCACGCGGTCTGGTGTGCGCGCGACATCGTTGGTGATGAACCTTTTGCGGTGCTTTTGCCCGACATGATCATGCATTCGCAGAAAAGCTGCCTCAAAGGCATGGTCGAACTTTACGACCAGACCCGGGGCAACGTCATCGCGGTGCAGGAATGCGCTCCCGACCAGACGCATAAATACGGCATTGTCGGCGTAGGTGATGCCGTCGGCGAAGGCTTCAAGATTACCGAAATGGTCGAAAAGCCGGCCAAGGGTACGGCGCCGTCGAATTTCTTCATCAACGGCCGTTATATCCTCCACCCGGAAATTTTCGATATTCTCGAAAATCAGGAACGCGGGGCCGGCAACGAGATCCAGTTGACGGACGGCATGCTGACGCTCGCACAGTCGCAGCAGTTCGCCGGCTATCATTTCCGTGGCCAGACCTTCGATTGCGGCGCCAAGGATGGTTTCATCCTGGCCAACGTTGCTTTTGCACTGGAACGCGGCGATATCCGCCCGGCGATCGAGGAGCCGATCAAGGCTCTGATCGACGGTCTGAAATAATCGACCGAACACACAGGGAAATCCCGGCCTTCGTGCCGGGATTTTCATTTGGGGCTCATTATCGCTTCAGGACAAGTCCGGCGCCGACACGCAATTCGTTGCTGTCATAAACCGGCGTCCACTGGTAGCTGACGTCAGCGGTCAGGTCGAGATAGCGGTTCAGCCCCCAGGTCAGGCCGGCGCCTGCCGTATATTCCACGGCATCCTCCGTGTTGGAAGAGGGGAATGTGCGATGCACGATCTGCCCCGTCAGGCGCGCGACCAGATTGCTGCGCAATTCGTGGGTCAGGCCGGCATCCAGCCGATAGGAAACCCAGCCGCCCTGTGGACCGCCGGCGAAGTCCTCTATCGTCGTACGCAGGCCGAGATTGACGTTCGTGCCGCGCTGGGGTGACCAGTTAAGTTTGCCATCCAGCGTCAATGCGCCGATCGAGGCCAGGCGATCATCGTCATATTGCTTGCGCAGATAACCGATGGCGGCTTCGCCGCGGGTCTTCTCGCCAAGATCGACTTCCGCGCCGACCTTCGCCCCATAGGCATTGGAGGAGCGGGCATAGCCCGAATTGTCGAGACGCCTGTCATATTGGGTCGTCCCCACATTAAGTTCGAGGAAGGGGATCAAGGCCGGTGATAACTCATAGCCGATGCGTCCGCGCAGGTTCGCGCCGTTCTGGTCGCGGTCGCTGAGGCTGATCGGCTGGCCGTCGATACCCTTGGCATCCGTATAGACCGTGCGGGAAAGATCGAGCGCTGCCAGCCCGCGCAGCTTGCCGAAATCGCGTTCTATCGAGGCGCCGGCGGTGAAGCGGTGTTCGCCGCCCTGCACGGCGGCGCCGGTCAGGGCGTTGGGGTCCGTCGTGTCCTCGCGGCTGAATTCATAACCCGCCTTGAGATTGGCGGTTGTTTCCGCGCCGAGATCGAGCCGCAGATCGGCCTCAATCCGTGCCCTTGGCTCTTCGCCATCCTTTTCGCTGCCGAAGTTTCTCTCCCAGGCGCCATCGCCCGTCACCGTCAGCGCGTGGCGGGACCAGTCGCTGGTCAGCGTACCGCGTATGCCTGTCGTCAGATAGTTGCGTCTGGAAGGGCCGCCGGTATTCGTCTGTTTTTCCGTGTTGATCGTCTGGCTGATCGAAGGTCGCAGAACCAATGTGCCGAGCCGGATGCCGGGCGTTTGCCCTGGTTCGGTTGTCATTCGCGGGTTTTCACCGCCATCTACCGTCGGTTCGTAGGGGTTCTCGGCATCGGCATAAGGTTGGCCAGCTTCGTCCGGTTGTTCGTAAATCGGATCGCCGGGATTGCTCGAGGGACGCCAGAGTTGCGGGACGGGTGCAGGCGCAGGCGCCGCCTGCGTCGTGCCTGTGGTCGCCCCTGGTTCCGTTGTGGGTGTGGCTGATAATGTCCCGTTGCCGGCGGGAACAGCGCCCGGCAAGGCTGTCGCCGCAGTCTGCGCGAAAGCGCTCGGGGAAAAAAACGTGCAGGCGAGCAGCAGGGTTGCTGCTTTCCGCGACGTCGGCAGACGTGTGGCGGTGCCCTTCACACTCATTCCTTTTCACCCGGCGAATTTGGCCGATGCCGGATCGAAGATTTGCCAATGCCTCGCCTCAGCCCAAATGAGGCCGGTGAAATGACATTGGCGAACCAGGGACCAGACAGGCGACGCAAGTTTTAACATCGCTTTAACAATAGGTTTTTTATGGTTAACAGTTGATAAAGATCGCCAGGATTTCAGCGCGTCCGCAGGGGCGAAATATCGGCGAGACCTGTCGGCCGTCTTGGCAGCCTGATTTCACCGATTTCGATTGCTGTTGGAAAATGGTCATAAGTGCAAAATATTTCTAATATGAGAAGATTAAAACGTTTCAATTTGGCGCGGAATCGCCCTATGATTTAGAGGAGCTGATCCTCTTTTGCTCAGCAAATCGTATTGAATTTATTTTGTGTGACGCCTCGATTTATGAATCCCGTTTTGAACATCAAGCAGGTCGGTTTTTATTGTTGGGATATTACCAACGACCGTTTTTATATGGATGAGATATGCGCTGAATTCTTCGGGATTTCGCTGAGGCAGGCGATGCAGGGCATCAGCATTTTTCAGATGCTCGAAAAAGTGCATCTGGATCATCGAAATCGCGTGATCGAGACGGCACTGACGACCCTGAAGGCGGCGAGTTTTTATAATCAGGAATATGCCGTTCACCGTAGCGATGGCTCCGTCTTGTGGGTAAGGACGCTCGGGCGATATCTGGTCGATGAGGAGAACATCCCCTTCAAACGGCTTGGAACGATGGAGGAGATTTCTCCACCGGATCTGCGCCATTGATCCCGAAGCTGCCGCACAATTTCGGGCCGCATTTGCGAAAACCTGGCGCTGACCGGCTGAAGAGTGGACTTATTCCGGCTGAAAGAGTAACAGTCGGCCATGATTACGCGCGCCGTCAAACTGGTTGAAGACAATGCCATCGAATCCGCCGTGCGGACGATTTCGATGGAGCGGGCTGGCCTTGCCGCCCTTGAGGATGCCCTGAGGAACGGTCTTTCCGACCCCTTCTGCAAGGCGATCGAGACCATCGGCCAGTCGAATGGCCGCCTCATCATCACCGGGGTCGGTAAAAGCGGCCACATAGGCGCAAAGCTTGCGGCCACCTTTGCCTCCACCGGAACGCCTGCCTTTTTTGTGCATGCGGCGGAGGCCAATCACGGCGATCTTGGCATGATCGGCGGCGATGATGTCGTGCTGGCCATTTCCAAGGGCGGCGAAAGTGCGGAACTGCGCAGCATCATCAATTATTCGCGCCGTTTTTCCATTCCGCTGATCGCGCTCACCTGTTCGGAAACTTCATCGCTGGCGCAGGCCTCCGATATCGTGCTTCTGGTGCCCAATGAGCAGGAGGCCTGCCCGCTCGGTCTTGCGCCCACCACCTCCACATTGATGCAGCTGGCGTTGGGTGATGCCCTTGCGGTTGCGCTGCTGGAGGCGCGCAATTTTACCGCCGGCGATTTCAAGGTGTTTCATCCCGGCGGCAAGCTGGGTGCGAGCCTCACGCTGGTCAGCGATATCATGCATACCGGTGATCGTGTGCCGCTGGTCAGCAAGGGAACTGCGATGCCGGAAGCGGTGGGCGTTCTCTCGCGCAAGCATTTCGGCTGCGTCGGCATTCTGGACGAAGATGGGCGCCTGTGCGGCATCGTCACCGAGGGCGACATGGCGCGCAACCTGTCGCGCAACCTCGCCGAATTGACGGTTGACGATATCATGACCCGCACCCCGAAGACCGTCAAAAAATCCGTTCTTGCGACCAGTGCGCTGGCGACGCTGGAAAAATTCCACATCGGCGCGCTGATCGTCGTTGATGACGACAACCGGCCGGTTGGGCTGGTGCATTTCCACGATCTCTTGAGGATCGGTGTGGCCTGAGGCCATCGCTGCCCCTGAAAACCTATCGGTCGATCGGCTCGATTGTCAGGGTGCGCCCGCGTGCAGACGCGATCCTGACACGGGTTCCGGCGGGCAGGTCTTCGCCATTCACCGGCCACCAGGTGTCGTCCAGCCTTATCCGGCCGCGCCCTTCGACAATCGGTTCCTGAAGGGTCGCCGTGCGGCCGACAAGGCTTGCCTCCCGCTGGTTCAGGAAAGGCTCATCGCTTGCCGCGCGGTTTCGGCCGAAATATTTCCGGCCGAGCAGGGCGAAGATGACGGATAGCGCGGCAAACAGCACCAGCTGCAATTGCCAGGCCCAGAATGCCGCATCCCATAAAAGCAGCGAAAGCGCGCCGATGACCAGCGCGGCAAGGCCGATCCAGATCAGGAAAACGCCGGGGGCGATGAGTTCGGCGGCGAGCAGCACGAAGCCGACGATCCACCAGCTCCAGGGTCCCAACTCAGTGGCAAGCCGTTGCAGCATCGTCACTTCTCCGATGAAGAGCCGAAGGGATTACCGGGGATCGTGACGTTGATGCTCTGGCCGGAAGGTCGGGCCGGCGGCACGGAGCGGGACGATGTGGAGGCGGCGGGCGCAGTCGGCGCATCGCCCTTGTTGCCGAACACTTCTTTCGCAATCGTGCCGATGCCGCCGAGAGAGCCGATCAGCGCCGAGGCTTCCATCGGCATCAGCACGATTTTGGAATTCTTGGCGGTACCGATCTCGGCAAGCGCTTCGGTGTATTTCTGGGCGACGAAATAGTTGATGGCGTGGACGTTACCGGCAGCAATGGCTTCCGAGACCATGCGGGTGGCGTTGGCTTCGGCCTCGGCCAGACGTTCGCGTGCTTCGGCATCGCGGAACGCCGCTTCGCGCTGGCCTTCCGCCTCCAGAATGGCGGATTGTTTTGCGCCTTCCGCGCGCAGAATCTGGGCATTGCGGGCGCCTTCGGCTTCCAGCACCTGCGCGCGTTTTTCGCGCTCGGCCTTCATCTGCCGCGCCATGGAATCGACGAGGTCCTTCGGCGGTGCGATGTCCTTGATTTCGATACGGGTGACCTTGATGCCCCATGGTCCCACCGCCTCGTCCACCACGCGCAGGAGGCGATCGTTGATCGCGTCGCGGTTCGACAGCAACTCGTCGAGGTCCATCGAACCCATCACCGAGCGGATGTTGGTCATGGTAAGGTTTTCGATCGCCATTTGCAGATTGGATATCTGATAAGCGGCCTGTGCGGCATTGAGCACCTGATAGAAGGTGACGGCATCGGCCGAGACACTGGCATTGTCGCGGGTAATGACTTCCTGCGTCGGGATGTGGAGCACCTGCTCCATCACATTCATTTTCGAGCCGATGCTTTCGAAGAACGGTACGATGAGGTTCAGGCCGGGTTCGAGCGTGCGGGTGTAGCGCCCGAAGCGTTCAACCGTGTAACGATGCCCCTGCGGCACGGTCTTGATGCCGGCAAACAGCACCAGAATAACCAGAACAACCGCCGCTATGACGACGATGTCAAAACCGCCCAATGCAATCATCACTTTCCTCCTAGGATCAGAACGTCCGGGATTTATCCCAACAACCTTATGGCAAGATTACACCCAGCCTTGCAACTCCCGTCTTGCAACCTTTTCGAGAACATTCATGCCCTCGGCGCTGTCGTTCAGGCAGGGAATATGGGTGAATTTCTCTCCGCCATTATGCAGGAAAATTTCGCCGGCTTCACCGGCGATTTCTTCCAGCGTCTCAAGACAATCCGAAACGAAGCCGGGATTCATGACGGCAATGCGCTTGATACCCTCGGAGGCCAGTTTTTCCACGGTCTTGTCGGTATAGGGCTGCAGCCATTCTTCCGGCCCGAAGCGTGACTGGAAGGTGATCATGAAATCCTTCTCGGTCCGCCCCAGAGCCTCCCGCAGCAGGCGGGCGGTTTTCTGACAATGGCAATAATAGGGATCGCCCTTTTTGAAATAGGATTGCGGAATACCGTGGAAGGAGGTGATCAGCATCTCCGGCTCCCAGTCCAGCGTCGCCAGATGGTTTTTGACGGAAGCGGCGAGCGCCTCGATATAGGCCGGATCGTCGTGGTAGGGTGGCACGGTGCGGATGGCCGGCTGCCAGCGCAGCTTCATCAGATGTTCGAAAGCCTTGTCGTTCACGGTTGCCGTGGTCGATGCCGCATATTGCGGATAAAGCGGGAAGAGAAGGATTTTTTCACAGCCCTGTTCCTTCAGCGCGTCGATTTTCGAGGCGATGGAGGGCTGCCCGTAACGCATGCCCCAGTCGACCACGACGTTGGGCAGGTCCTTCAATGTTTCTGCCAGCAACTCGCCTTGGCTGCGTGTATAGGTGCGCAGGTAGCTTTCGTTGCGCTCGTGGTTCCAGATTTCCTCATAGGCCTTGCCGACCTTCTGCGGGCGCTTGTTGAGGACGATGCCGTAAAGGATCGGATACCAGTAGAGACGCGACCATTCGATCACGCGCTTGTCGCTCAGAAACTCCGCAAGATAACGGCGCATCGGCCAATAGTCCGTACCGTCAGGCGTGCCGAGGTTGACGAGCAGGACGCCCACCTTGCCAAAAGCTGTGCGGGGATGGTTTGCGGGGAGTGCGGATAGTTCTGTCGCCATGAATGATACCCTGAAACTCGGACTGGTTGTGTGAGGAGCGGTTCCGCCTGGGAAGGGCGAAACGCTCCATCGTGTGTTTTATGCATGCCGGACGCACACCGCGACGGGTTTTGCCGGAAATGCCCAAGCTATACGCTCAGGCCGCCAATTTGTTCACGTGTTCTAGACGAAATTTTTCAGGATTAAACCACCAGCGGAGGCTATTTCGGGGGCAGGGGGAGCCGCGGGTTATCCTTTGTCGGCATGCGACGCGTAGTGATTTGTTTTTTAAGGGAAAATAAGAAGCCGGCCCCGATGTTCGGGGCCGGCGTCATATCTGCGGCAAATTGCCCTGTCCGTTCACGTCCGGCTTATTGCGCCGGCAGCTCCAGCTCTTCGCCGATTTCGATGTGGTTCGGCTGCTTCAGCGTGTTTGCCTTGGCAATTCTGGTCCAGAGAGCGCCGTCGCCATATTTCTCTGCTGCGATCTTCCAGAGGGAATCGCCCTTCGCGACGACGTATTTGCTGACGGCTGCAGCGGCTGCGGCCGGTGTTGGGGATGCCGGCGCGGTTGCAGCGGGTGCAGGCGCCGCGGCGGTGGCGGGGGCCGGTGCGGCGGCTGGCGCGGTTGCAGCAGGTGCCGCCGGCTTTGCCGGAGCCACATAACCGGCAGGCGTCACTTCGCTGATGCGGCCGTCCGTATAGGGCTTATAGGGGCTGTTGGCGGTGATGTAGGCCGCGACCGCCTCTTCGAGGTTGGGGCCGAAGTCATAGGCGTTGATCGCCTTCGTCGCAAAGACCTTGAAGCCGTCGCCGCCGGTGCGCACGTAATTATTGGCCGCGACGATATAGGTCTTGGCGGGATCGAGCGGCACGAAGGAATCGCCTTCCTTGACCTCGACCGAAACGACGCGGCTGCCGGCCGGCTTGGAACGGTCGAAGGAATATTTCATGCCGGAAACCTGCATGAAGCGGCCCGCGCCATCGTCGATCTGGCTGACGCCGTTTTCGAGGGCAGCGCGAATATCCTCGCCCTTGAGCTGGAAGGTTGCAACGGTGTTCTGGAACGGCAGAACCGTCAGCACTTCACCCATCGAGACATCACCGCCATCGATGGAGGAGCGCAGGCCGCCGCTGTTTGCAAAAGCGATGGTGACGCCCTGATCCTTGACGCGCGCCAGCGTCGCATCGGCCACCAGATTGCCCATGGAGCATTCCTTCACGCGGCAAACCTTGCGGTCGCCCTCGATCGGGCCTTCCGAAGTGCCGACGACCTTTGCTTTCAGGGCTTCGATCGGCGCCTTCAGCTCATCGATGCGCTTCAGCGTGGCTTCATCGGGTTTGAAGGCGGAATCGATGAGGATCGGGTCGCCCTTGCTTTCCTTGACCACGCCATTGTCGTCGAAGATCACTTTGAGGTCGCCGAGATATTTGCTGTACTGCCCGGCCTGAACCACCGGAACCTTGTAGCCGCCGGGATTGTCGACGACGGTCGGATAGGGGCCTTCGGCCTTCTGGTCGGTGTTGGACAGCAGCGTATGGGTATGGCCGCCGACCACGACGTCGACATCAGGGATTTTGGCGATGAATTCGAGGTCACGCGGATAACCGACATGGGTGAGCGCGATGATCTTGTTGACGCCGTCCTGCTTCAGCTTCTGCACCTGTTCGCTGATCTTGGCGACATCTTCGGCGATGGTGATATTGGGACCGGGCGTTGCCAGTTCCGCCGTGTCGTTGGCAACCGCACCGACGATGCCGATTTTCTGTCCGCCGACCTCAAGCACGATGGACGGCTTGACGCGGTCGCCGATTTTCGAGGCGGCGGTGGCCACCACATTGGCGGTCACGACGGGGAACTGCACCTTGTCGAGGAAGCCGGCAAGCCCGTCCTCGCTATCGTCGAACTCATGGTTGCCGACGGTCATGGCGTCGAACTTCATGGCGTTCAGCACTTCCGCTTCCACCGTGCCCTTGTAGGTGGTGTAGAACAGAGAACCCTGGAAATTGTCGCCGGCATTGAGCAGGAGAACGTTCTTTCCTTCAGCCTTCAGGGCATCACGCGTCTGGTTGATGGCGGTCAGAAGGCGGGCTGCGCCGCCGAAGCATTCGTTCTTGCCCTCTTCCTCCGCCGAGCAGGTCGAGTCGAATTTGTTGATCGATTCGATACGGGAGTGAAAATCATTGATGTGAAGAATGTTGAGTTCGTAGTCGGCCAGGGCCGCCCCAGCCGAAAGCGTCATCGCCGAAACGCTCAGCATGCCCAGTCTCAGAATTTTCTTCATGGTCCCTCTCTCCTCTTCAAAGCGGAAGCCCGGACCGGTCGATCATCCTCCGGCCGTGCTCATTCCTAATCCGAAAACATGTCAGTCTTTCAAAGCGGGATGTTTCCATTTAGCGACAGCCGCCGCAAGCGAAATTATGACAGGTTCGCAATAAAGGAAAACGCACGCCTGAGGCGTGCGTTTCAGAATATCATCTTATTGAAAAGGCGAGGTTATCAGCCCTGACGTGTCAGCGAGAACTGGCTGTTCGTGTCCGTCGTGCAATTCAATTGTGACGGGGAGACGAGAGCGCAGTTGACGCGCGACTGCGTGTTGCGCACCAACGAGGTCATGTTGATCTCGTAAAGCGTCGGCGAAATCGTGACATAGGTGCCGGAGGCCAGCAGCGTGTTGGTGTCGGTCGAACGGGTGGAGAAGGCGCCGTTCTGGAATGTCGATACGATGCCGTTCCTGTCGATCCAGCGGCCGTCGACGGCCGGCCCGCGTGCCAGTGAAGGCGCCATCGAGGTCTGCTGCGAGGGACCCGGCGCGACGCATGAAGACACCGCGATGGCGGCACCAAGCAATGCAGCGCTTGTCTTGAAGTTCATGAGCCTGTTCTCCTGCGATTCGATGAAACCTTCCGTGCTTCGACCATGCCGTGAAGCGTTGCTTATTTCAAGGCAACGTTGTTCGCTCTCCCCGGTTCCTGTCGTCGCGTAAGGAAAGCCCGGCGTGACAATATGTGACGCCGATCCCTCAGCGCACCAGTATGTTGCGGAACTGCCAGGGATCGGACGCATCGATATTGTCGGGGAACAGGCCCGGGCGACCGTCGATCGGCGTCCAGTCGGTATAATGGCCCTCGACCGGGCCGAGATAGGGGCGCTGTACCTCGAGGCAACGGCGATAATCCATCTCGTCGGCCTCGACGATGCCGGCTTGAGGGTTTTCGATGGCCCAGACCATGCCGGCCAGAACCGCCGAACTGACTTGCAGTCCGGTCGCATTCTGGCTGGGGGCAAGCGAGCGCGCCTCCTTGAGGCTCAGCCGCGAACCATACCAATAGGCGTTCCTGTCATGGCCATAAAGAAGAACGCCCAGTTCGTCGGCACCGTCGACAAGTTCGTCTTCGCCGAGCACATGCTGGATCGGCTGAGGGTTGCCGCCATTGCCGAACAGTTCATGCAGGGACAGGATGGCGTCGTTGCAGGGGTGATAGGCATAATGGCAGGTCGGCCGATAGGTCACGTCGCCATCATCGTTGCGGACGGTGAAATAGTCCGAAATCGAGATCGCCTCATTGTGGGTAACGAGGAAGCCATATTGCGCTCCGAGCCCCGGGCACCATGTGCGCACCCGCGTATTGGCGCCGGGCTGATCGAGATAGATCGCCGCCTTGCTTCCCTTCTTCTGCTTTTTCGCGTTTTTCGGCATCCAGTTTTCATGCGTCCCCCAGCCGAGTTCGGCCGGCTGAAAACCTTCGGCGATGAAACCTTCCACGGACCAGGTGTTCCAGAAAGCGCCGAAGGGCTTCGGCTCCTTCGCCCGCTGGGTGTCACGCTCGGCCACATGCACGCCCTTGACGCCAAGCTGCTTCATCAGCCTTGCCCAGCCTTCCCGGTCCTGCGGCTGCGGCTCCTCGATGTCGAGGCCGGTGTCCTTGGCAAGATTGACGAGTGCCTGCTTCACAAACCAGGACACCATGCCGGGATTGGCACCGCAGGTGGAAACCGCGGTCGTGCCGCCGGGTTTGCGCGCCCTTTCCTTCAGCATGGTCTCGCGCAGCGAATAATTGGTTCTGGCGCCATTGTCGGCATCGGCGTCGAAATAAAAACCGGGCCACGGTTCTACGACGGTGTCGATATAGAGCATGCCATGCTTGCGACAGATCCGCATCAGATCAACGGAGGCGGCATCGACAGAAAGATTGACGCAGAAGCCCTGACCTTGCACGCCCTTGAGAAGCGGCTTGAGAACTTCCTTATAGTTCGCCTTGGTCAGATGCGTCTGGACGTGACGGATATTTCTCTCCGCCAGAAATGCAGCGATGTCCTCGCGCGGATCGATGACGACGAGGCGGGTTCTGTCGAAATTGAAATGACGTTCGATCAACGGAAGAGTGCCGCGCCCGATGGAGCCGAAGCCGATCATGATGATGGGGCCGTCAATATCACCGTAAATCGGGTAGTTTGCGTCCGTCATTCGTCAATTTTCCTTTTTCAGCCAATAAGTAAGCTAGATCATAAAAGCGTGCCACAATAAAGGGCAGGTGGATGACGGAGATATGACGATGGCGGGGGAGAGATGGGCGCCGGCGTTCTTTCCACCGCATTCTGCCTCTTCGCATTTGAGGGAGTGCGTCTATAATCGAGGTATTCTTCTCGTTCATAGGCCCAAAGGTTTGGGGGACTTTGGTCGGATGACGACGGGAAATTTTCGCCAGCGCAGGGAGCCGCCTGTTGAATGATCTTATCGAGCGTGTCGCAGCGCTTCAGGATGCCACTCCCGTTCTTATTGCCCTTTATGATTCCGGGGACCGGTTGCGCCATGCCAACCCGTCGTTTCGGGAAAGCTTTCAGCTTGCCGCCGATGATTTCCCGACCTGGGCGGATATCATGCGGCTGAACCACCGGCTGCGCACCGGTGTCGTCATCCGCAACAATGATTTCGAGGGATGGCTGCTCTCGGCGCAGTCCCGGCGTGGCAAGCTGCCCTATCGTGCCTTCGAGATGGACCTCTATGACGGCCGCTGGTTCTGGATGACCGAGACGGTGCAGCAGGATGGCTGGATGCTCTGCGTTGCAAGCGACGTTACCGAATTGCGCCAGGGTTACAGAACCCTGCGGCAGGACCGGGATCTGGCGGTGCGCGCATCGCAGACGGATGAATTGACGGGCACGGCGAACCGTCGCTTCGTTTTCGCCAAGCTCGCCCTGCAGGTGGAACGGGTTTCCAAGGGGCTTGAAGCGCCCTTTTGCCTGTGCACGCTCGACATCGATTTTTTCAAGCAGATCAACGATCGTTTCGGTCACAGGAGCGGCGATGCGGTGCTGCGCGATTTTGTCGGCATTGCCCATTCCGTCATTCGGCGGGTGGATTGTTTCGGCAGGATCGGTGGAGAGGAATTCATGCTTGTCCTGCCGCGCAGCACAGTGGCCGAAGGCCGGGAGATCGTCGAGCGGCTGCTGCAGAAAGTGCGCCTTTCCAGGCCTCTCTCGGAATTCCCGGATTTCTCCTATAGCTGCTCGGCAGGCCTGACGGCATATCGGGTAGGGGAAAGCGCAGACGATGTGTTCATGCGTGCCGATCAGGCCCTTTATGCGGCCAAGGAGAAAGGCCGCGACCGGCTTCTGTCGGTAACGGCCTAAACAAGCTCCGCTGCAATCAAACCATGCAGCGAATTGCCGACGAAAAGCTTTCGGCCGGCGATATCCTCCGGCTTCAGCGCCTGTCCGCGCGCCTTGCGTTCGCGGATCAGATCGGCGCGTAGCACGCCCGGCAGAATGCCGCTGTCGAGCGGCGGCGTCAGCAATTGCCCATCCGGCATTTCGATGAAGATGCTGGTCGAAGATCCCTCGCACAGCTCACCACGCTCGTTGAGCAGCAGCACCTCGTCTGCCTCTTTGGCCGAAAATTCGGCGCGGGCGGCATCATAGGGCTCGCGGCGTGAGGACTTGTGGCGATAGAAAGTATCGGCGGAATCGAGTGTAGTCTGTCTGGCAATGCGGACGCGCCAGACGGTGTTTTCCTGCAATGGCTGGAATTCGGCCGTTTCGATATCCAGCTCGCCCTTGTAGTTCATGACCAGCCTGACGCAGAGCGGGTTTTCACCACCCACTTTCTTTTCCAGCACCTGAACCGCATTGACGGGCGCGCGAAAACCAAGCGCATCAGCGGAACGCAATAGCCGGCGCATATGCTGGTCGATGCGCTGAAAGCCGGTTTGCGGCTCCCAGCGCAGGGTTTCCCTCAAGGTCAGATCGGCGGGTTTGCGTTTCATGGCCATGCTCGTCGCCTGAATTGTTTACCGGTGGCTTTGCCGGCAATATCAACCGGCAAACCTGTCCGAAACAGGATAACTCTGCCGGCGGAAGAGATTAAGCCTGTTTCTTGTCCAGCGCTTCCAGCTCGTCGATCAGCCCTTCGATCATCGAAAGCCCCTTGTCCCAGAAGGAAGGATCGGTCGCATCGAGGCCGAAGGGTTTCAGAAGCTCCGAATGATGCTTGGTGCCGCCGGCTTTCAGAAGTTCGAAATATTTCTCCTGAAAGCCCGTCTCGGCCTTCTGGTAGACGGCATAGAGCGAGTTCACCAGGCAATCGCCGAAGGCATAGGCGTAAACATAGAAGGGCGAGTGGATGAAATGGGGGATGTATGTCCACCAAGTCTCGTAGCCTTCGGAAATCCGGATAGCCGGGCCGAGGCTTTCGGCCTGAACGGAGAGCCACAATTCGCCGATCTGTTCCGAAGTCAACTCGCCCTCTTTGCGCGCAGTGTGCAGTTTGCGCTCGAATTCGTAAAAGGCGATCTGGCGCACGACCGTGTTGATCATGTCCTCGACCTTGCGGGCGAGCATGGCCTTGCGTTCCCTGATGTCCTTGGTGTCGTCGAGCAGCTTGCGGAAGGTCAGCATTTCGCCAAAGACGGAAGCGGTTTCGGCAAGTGTCAACGGCGTGGCGCACATCAGTGCGCCCTGCTGGCCTGCCAGCACCTGATGCACGCCGTGGCCAAGCTCATGGGCGAGCGTCATCACGTCGCGTGGTTTGCCGAGATAGTTGACCAGCACATAAGGATGAGCCGAGGGCACGGTTGGGTGGGCGAATGCGCCGGGCGCCTTGCCGGGGCKGGCGGGGGCGTCGATCCATTCTTCATCGAAGAATCTGCGGGCAATATCGGCCATCTCAGGGGCGAAATTGCCGTAGGCGGAAAGCACCGTGTCCTTTGCCTCATCCCAAGGAATGATCGTGTTCGATGTATCGGGAAGCGGCGCGTTGCGGTCCCAATAATTCATCTGCTCCATGCCGAGCCATTTTGCTTTCATGGCATAATAACGATGCGAAAGGCGCGGATAGGCCTTCTTGACGGCTGCCGCCAGGGCATCGACCACCTCCCGCTCGACGCGGTTGGCGAGATGACGGCTGTCGGCGATATCCTCGAACTTGCGCCAGCGGTCGGAAATATCCTTGTCCTTGGCAAGCGTGTTGGTGATGAGGGTGAAGACCCGCAGATTGTCCTTGAAGGTGGCGCTCAGCGCTTCGGCCGCCTTCCTGCGGGTTTCCGGCTCCGGCTCCTGCAGCATGTTGAGCGTCACTTCCAGCGGAAGGCTTGCGCCATCAATGTCGAAATGCAGATCGGCCATGGTTTCGTCGAACAGGCGGTTGAAGGCTGCCGCGCTGGTCATCGATTTTTCGAGGAAAAGCTGTTCCAGCTGGTCATCGAGCTGGTGCGGCTTGTCCTTGCGCAGATCCACCAGCCAGGGGCGGTAGTGACCGGCCGCGGCATCATTCGCCATGCACGCATCCATCACGGCATCGTCAATGCGGTTGAGTTCCAGCGTGAAGAACAGGAGATGGGCGGAAATATCCGTCAGTTTCGCCTGGGCATCGCCGTAAAGCTTGCCGTTTGCCGGGTTCGATGTATCGGAAAAATAGGTGAGCCCGGCAAAGGAGCCGATGCGGCCGATAAGATCGTCCAGCGCTTCATAGTCCTTCAGCGCGGCGCCGATGCCCTTTTCGCCCGTTGCCTTCGCCGCAGCTTCAAGCTTGCCCTTCCATTTCTCCTCGAAAGCCGTCGCCATCGATGCCGCCTTGTCGAGATCGCCCTTATATTCCGGCGAATCCCCCGACGGATAAAGGTCCGAGAGCTTCCAGCCGGGCAGATCGCCAAGCGCCGGACCGGCGATTTCGGCAAGGGAGAATACGGGTTGCGGGGTGGCGAGGTTGAGGGTCATCGAACGTGTCCTTCTGATTATGCGTGCGAAGCATATGGGGACCTTGTTTCCCGCGGCAATGGATAAAATGCAAGCAATTCTCAAAACTGGATGTTCAAGTCTCCCATGCCAGAGTGCGGAATAAGGGACCGCATGAAGCAGGTCCATAAACCGGAAACCGGAGCTAAAAATGACCGCGCATGTTCTCGTGATAGACGATGATCCCGTCCAGCGCCGCCTGCTCAAAAATGCGGTGGAACGTTATGGGCATATGGCCTTGCTTGCCGAAAACGGCAAGGCGGGGCTGGAATTGCTCAAGCAATATAGTGGTGAGATCAACGTCATCGTCCTCGATCTGATGATGCCGGAAATGGATGGGCTTACCTTTCTGAAGGCCGTCGGCGAACTCGGCACCGATGTTCCCGTCATCGTGCAGACAGGACAGGGCGGCATCGAGACCGTTGTGCAGGCCATGCGCGCCGGCGCCTTTGATTTTGTCGTCAAGCCGGTCTCGCCGGAAAGGATCGGCGCCGCCATCTCCAATGCGCTCAAGCTGGACAGGAGAGAGGCAAAGGCCCGCACGGGCAGGCGCGGACGGAGCAATGCAGTGAATTTTACCGATATCGTTTCCGCAAGCCCCGCAATGCTGAGGGTCATTGAGCTCGCGCAGCGCGCCGCCCAGTCCAGCATTCCCGTGGTGCTGGAAGGCGAATCCGGCGTGGGCAAGGAAATGGTCGCCCGCGCCATCCAGTCGGCCGGTGACCGGGCGAACAAGCCGTTCATCACCGTCAATTGCGGTGCAATCCCGCACAATCTCGTGGAAAGCATCCTCTTCGGCCACGAGAAGGGCGCCTTCACGGGTGCTACGGAAAAACATGTCGGCAAGTTCATGGAGGCGGATGGCGGCACGCTGTTCCTCGATGAAATCGGCGATCTGCCGCTCGACGTGCAGGTGAAGCTTCTGCGCGCCGTTCAGCAGGGCGAAATCGAAACCGTCGGCTCCGCGCGGGTGCAGAAGGTCAATGTGCGGCTGATTTCCGCCACCAACAAGAACCTTATCGAAGAGGTGAAGGAAGGCCGCTTCCGCGAGGATCTTTATTATCGTCTCAACGTCTTTCCGATCACCATCCCGGCGTTGCGCCGCCGCAAGGAAGACATTCCGCATCTGGCGCGGGTTTTCGCCGAACGCTTTTCGGCGGAACAGAAATTGCCCAATTCCGTCGGTCTTAATGCCAGCGCGCTGGCGCTGCTGACGGCCTATGACTGGCCGGGCAATATCCGCCAGCTCGAAAACGCCGTTTTCCGCGCCGTGGTGCTGTCGCAGGGCGAAGAATTGTCGGATTCCGATTTTCCGCAGATCGCGCTGCAGCTGCCGGAGTTTTCGAACGGCGATGATGGGGACGATGTCATCCACTCGCCATCCGGGTCGTCGTTGAAGCTTGCGGCCTATTCGCCACCCCCGCCGCCGGCTGCCGAAAGCCATGCCGTCATCGACGAACAGTCGGATATTTCCACCACCATCTATCGGGGCGGAAACCTGATCTCCAGCATGGACGATTCGGGCAATATCCGGAAACTGGCCGAGATCGAAGAGGAACTCATCCGTTTCGCCCTTCGTTTTTATCGGGGTCAGATGAGCCAGGTCGCAAGAAAGCTCGGCATCGGCCGCTCGACGCTTTATCGCAAGCTCAAGGATTATGGCATCGATCCGGATGATCCGCTTCGAGATGCCGCCTGAGGCCCAAACCGCTTATTCCAAGGCAGATCGTAAAATTCGTTAACTTCTGAGCAAGGATATCCGCTTACCGTCTATAAACCTCTTGTTAGTGGCTGATTCACTATGTAGAGGAAGGTTGTATGTGTGTGGCAATTTTGCCATCGTGTCACCGTATTTGACGTTCATTTGAGGCAATGTGACAGAAATTGTCTTCCAGGCGGGGATCGAATTGCCATATCTGCATCGGAATAACGCGCTTTCGACTAGGATCGCGCGCGGCTTGATCAAGGATATATGCACGAAGCTGTCGGCGCGCGCTGTCACCTTTGCCTGCCTGATGCTCGCCGCAATGCCTTTCGTAGGTGTTTCGGCGACGGAAGCCGCCGCCGAGACGCGCAGCCTCAAACTGTATTATATCCATACACGCGAGAAGGCGGTCATTACCTTCAAGCGCAATGGCAGATATGATCAGAAAGGCCTGCAGGAACTGAACCGCTTCCTGCGTGACTGGCGCCGCAACCAGCCGACGCGAATGGACCCGCGACTTTTCGATCTTGTCTGGGAAGTCTATCGCCGCAGTGGCGCGACCGATTACATCAATGTCGTTTCGGCTTTCCGTTCGCCCGAGACCAATGGACTGCTGCGCACGCGCACCAAGGGCGTTGCGGAAAAAAGCCAGCATATGCTTGGCAAGGCCATGGACTTTTACATTCCCGGCGTGAAGCTTGCCCGCCTGCGTGAAATCGGCATGCAGATGCAGATCGGTGGCGTCGGCTTCTATCCGACATCGGGCTCTCCCTTCGTGCACATGGATGTCGGCGGCGTTCGCGCCTGGCCGCGCATGAGCCGTCAGGAGCTCGTCCGCATCTTCCCGAACGGCAATACGCTGCATCTTCCTTCCGACGGCAAGCCGCTTCCAGGTTATGAGCAGGCGCTCGCCGATTACAAGAAGCGCGTCAGCTCCTCCTCCATTCAGGTTGCTTCCAGTGCCGGTGCCGGCCCCGCTTCTTCCGGTGAGGGCAAGCGCAAGACCCTGTTGCAGGCTCTCTTTGGTGGTGGCGACGAGGATGAAGATCCCGATAGCATCGCAGCGCCGGAGCCCGCAGAACGCCCGGCTGTCGCTCGCCCGGCGGCACCGCAGCAGGCGGCTCCCGAGCCTGAACCCACTATTGCCGTTGCTTCGGCACAGGCACTTCCCGGCGTGAACGATGCGCCGCTGCCGACGGCTCGTCCCGCATTTGGCAACCAGCCGCCAGCCAATACCGGCCTTGCGACTGCCCTTTATTCTCCGGCCCGCAATGCCGCGCAGGATGCCCTGCAGGCGGCGACGACGCCGACGCCGACCTCAGCTCCGGCCGAGCGCCAGCAATTTGCTGATCTCGCGGAAGTCTCGGTGCCTGTGCCCACACTTCTCGGCCCGCGTGGCATGAAGGGTGATGCGGAAGAGTCGATCCTGACGGCTTCTGCTGATGGTGCGACGCCAGCCGCGACCGGCGAACTCGCCTCCGTTCCGGTTCCGGCCAATCGTCCGGCCGTGGCGGAAGCCCTGCTGGCGGCGGCCAATGCCGATCCGGAAGGCGAAGACGATCTTGCCGAGGCGCAACAGGATACGCTTTCGCCGACCGTGGTTGCGGCTCTTGAACAGAGCGGTCAGGCTGCCCGGTCGCAGGTCCAGTCCGCCGCCATGCCGACAGCCGCGCCGTTCCCGGCTGCCGTCAACCACAAGGTTACCGTCGCGCCTGCCGAAACCGCCAAGGCTGAGCCGCAGCAGGGCTTCGGCGATGCCTTCGATCTGAAACCCGCCATCAATGGCGGTCTCAGCGCCGGCATGCCGACCAAGGGTTCGCGCCCGAGCAAGCAGGATGCGGCCGTTTCCGAGCAGGCGATGGTGGGCGGTGGTCGCTTGACGCAGGATCTTATTTCGGATTGGGCGCTCAACCAGAACAAGGGTACGACCGGACGCTCGGTAAAGGCGCCACGTGTTGTCGCCAACCGTATGCTCAGCAATGCCATGTCGGCTTCCGCCACCTCGGCGAGCTTCAAGCCGGGTGCAGTGGCCATCGAATCCAGCCGCTTCAGCACGCCGGTGAAGATGCACTGAGCCAGTTTTATCAGATGGCCGAAAGGCCAATAAAAAACCCGCCGGCGACGGCGGGTTTTTTCATGCGGTATTGTGAGCGGCGTCAGACGCCGCTCTGGCCGTCCGAGCCGATATAGGCGATGCGTACCATATTGGTTGCGCCTGGGGTGCCGAGCGGCACGCCGGCGGAGATGATGATGCGATCACCCGGCTTGCCGAAACCTTCGGAAACAACGATGCGACAAGCGCGGTTCACCATGTCGTCCAGATCGCTGGCATCGCCGGTGACGACGCAGTGCAGGCCCCAGACGACCGACAGGCGGCGTGCGGTCTGGATGATCGGCGACAGGGCAATGATCGGCACCTGCGGGCGTTCGCGCGCGGCGCGCAGGCCGGTCGTGCCCGAGGACGTATAGGTGACGATCGCCGCAAGCTTCAGCGTTTCGGCGATCTGGCGGGCAGCGAGCGAAATGGCGTCGGCACCTGTCGGCTCCGGCTGGGCGCGCTGCGCATAGATGATGTTGGAATAATAGGGGTCCTGTTCCACCGTGCTGGCGATGGAGGCCATGGTGGAAACCGCTTCGACCGGATAGTCGCCGGAGGCGGATTCAGCCGACAGCATAATGGCATCGGCGCCTTCGAAGACGGCGGTGGCGACGTCGGAGACTTCGGCGCGGGTCGGCACGGGGGCGGTGATCATCGATTCCAGCATCTGCGTGGCGACAACGACCGGCTTGCCGGCGCGGCGGCAGGCGCGGGTCAGCTGCTTCTGAATGCCGGGAACGGCTTCCAGCGGCATTTCCACACCCAGGTCGCCACGGGCGACCATCAATGCGTCGGAAAGCTCGATGATTTCTTCGATGCGCTCGACAGCCTGCGGCTTTTCGATCTTGGACATCAGGCCAACGCGGCCGCGCGCGATCTTGCGCACTTCCGCCAGGTCTTCCGGGCGCTGAACGAAGGAAAGGGCAACCCAGTCCACTTCGTTGGTCTCCAGAACGGCATCGAGGTCGACGCGGTCCTTGTCCGTGAGAACACCGACGCCGAGCAGGGTGTCGGGCAGGCTGATGCCCTTGCGGTCGGAAATGCGGGTGCCGGAAACGACCGTGGTGACGATGCTTTTGCCGTCGCTCTTTTCAGCGCGCAGGTGCAGCTTGCCGTCATCGATCAGCAGGCGGTGGCCGGGCTTCACCGCCTCGAGAATTTCAGGATGCGGCAGGAAAACGCGGGTGTTGTCGCCGGGGGTGTCCTTGTTATCAAGGGTGAAGGTCTGGCCCGGAACCAGATCGACCTTCGTCTCGGCGAATTTTCCGACGCGCAGCTTGGGACCCTGCAGGTCGGCCAGAATGCCGATGGGGCGGCCGGTACGGCTCTCGACGGAGCGGATGCGCTGAATGAGCGTCCGCATCACGTCGTGGCTCGCATGGCTCATGTTGATCCGGAAAAGATCGGCGCCAGCAAGATGCAGCTTTTCGATCATGGCCTCTTCGGAAGAGGCCGGGCCGAGAGTTGCAAGAATTTTGACTTTGCGGTTACGCTTCATCAGTTTTGATTTCCCTGTGTGCCTGGCGTATCGGAAAGCTGGACCATCCAGCTGCCCTGTCTGCCCGTGTCATATTCCTTGAAACCCATTCTCTGGAAGCTGCGGGCATAACAATCATCTACGCCGGCGATCTTGAACTCGTTCTCCGCCACGCACATGTTGACGTCACCAGTCCAGCGGCCGCCATGGGCGGCATCTTCGGCATAGAGATAATAATAACGTGACTGCAGCTCACCCTCGATCAGCGTTGCGCAGGTCGAAGAGGGAACCTGCCACCAGCCTTCGCTGACCCAGCCTTCCTGAGCGCGGTAGCCGATTGCGACCCCCACGAGATTCTGCGTGCTATTACACACGCGAAAATCCGCATGGGCGGGTGCCGCCATCATGAACGGGGTCAGAAACAATGCCGCTGCGGAAAAAAGACGGGCGATATGCCGAAAGTGGCGAGGAAGAGCGAGAGATGACTGAGTCACGGCTTCCATCCGGATTCCATGGTTATAATGAACACACTTCTTGGCGTGGCCGCCAAAGAAAGTCAACGCGAGTTTAATCGATTATATTGTTCGTGGGATCATGAGTGCGATAAGGTAGATGGCTGTTCTTTCGCCGCAACTTGCGCCCGGCCTCAAGCCATGCCATCAAGCTTCTCTCCTCAATCCTGCCCCAGAAAATCATCGATGAACGACTTCATACCCTATGAAATCATAGAAGGCGATTATGACAAAGGCATGGTTCTTCTGGCGGACCATGCCATGAACCTCCTGCCGGCACACTACGGCAATCTTGGCCTTCCGCAAACCGCTTTTCATCGCCACATCGCATTTGATATCGGCATAGAAGGGCTGACGCGCTCGCTTGCCGCGCGCCTTGGCGTGCCGGCCGTGCTCGGGCGGTTCTCACGGCTGCTGATCGATCCGAATCGCGGCGAGGACGACCCCACCCTCATCATGAAGATTTCGGACGGGGCGATCGTCCCCGGCAACCATCCGATTTCGGATGAGGAATGGCAAAGGCGCATCGAGATTTTTCACCGGCCCTATCACAATGCCGTGGACCGGGTGCTGACCGGCGTGGCGCAAGCTTCTGAAGAAGCGCCGCTCGTCCTGTCTCTGCATTCCTACACGCCGTTCTGGAAAGAAACGCCGCGGCCATGGCATGCGGCCGTTCTGTGGGATACGGATCATCGTGCGGTCGATCCGCTTCTGGCGCATCTGCGCGCCACCGGCGACATCCTCGTTGGCGACAACGAACCCTATGACGGGGCGCTCAAGGGCGATACCATGTATCGCCATTGCATGATGAAGGGCATACCGCATGCGCTGCTGGAGGTTCGGCAGGATCTGATCGCGGATGAGAAGGGGATCACCGAATGGTCGGACCGGCTCGCTCCCATTTTCGCCGCAATGAATGACGATCCCGTTTTACATGAATATCAGCTGTTCGCCTCTCGCACCGGCCCCTATTGAGCCTGGAGTTTTGCCATGACGAATGAGAACGACAACAGGCAGATCGAGTTCGAGGCGGCCGCCTTCCGCCGCCTCCTCAAGCACCTTCGTGAGCGCCACGATGTGCAGAATATCGACCTGATGAATCTCGCGGGCTTCTGCCGCAATTGTCTTTCCAACTGGTATCGGGAAGCCGCCGAGGAAGCCGGCGTTGCGATCAGCAAGGATCAATCCCGGGAAATCGTCTACGGCATGCCCTATGAGGATTGGAAAGAGAAATATCAGGCGGAGGCGAGCGATGCCCAGAAAGCCGCCTTTGAGCAGAACCGACCCAGGGAATAGCCCCTTATCGACGGAAACGACTTGACTGGACGCCTTTCAGTGGGCAGTTCACAGGGCTGAATTTTGCCGCCGGCTGGCGGCGACCGGCGAAGGCTTCGCCCGGATATAACGAACAGGGCTCAGATGCGGGCCGCCAATAAAGGATGATATGATGGACGAAACCAGCACCACAGAAACCGTCGCCGCCGCAGAACTGCGTCAGTTCATCGAGCGCGTCGAGCGCCTCGAAGAAGAAAAGGCTGCCATTCAGGGTGATATCAAGGATGTCATGGGCGAGGCGAAGGGCCGTGGTTACGACACCAAGGCGATCCGCACCATCATCCGTCTGCGCAAGAAGGATGCCAATGAGCGTATCGAGGAAGAAACGATTCTCCAGACCTATATGGCCGCGCTCGGCATGGAATGATCGGCTGAAAATGCCTCAATGAAAAATCGCCGCTTTTGCGGCGATTTTTATTTGTGCTTTTGTCAAATTCAGCCGCGCGTGCCCGCCAGCTTTTCCGAGAGGTCGGCGGCTTCCTTGCGGGCGTCCTTGTCTGCGGGGTAAACCGCCAGATAGCGTTCCCAGGCCTTCAGTGCCAGCTCGTCGCGGCCGGAGGCTTCGAGGATGTTGGCGAGGCTCGCCAGCGCCGGAAAATAGCGCGGCTCCTTTTCCAGAGTCAGGTTGATGTCCGCCATTGCCTTGCGGGTGTCGCCATCGGCGAAATGCACCATGGCGCGGCGATAGGGTGCCTGCACATAGGTCGGGTCGAGCAGGATGACCTGGTCGAGAAAATCATAAGCGGCTGCGTTCCGCTTTTCGTCTGCGGCTTCGCCGGCCCATTGCATCAGGAGATTGACGGTCGCGCTGCCGGAATCATTCCATTCGGAGGCGATCTGGTTGGCGATGCTGCGCGCCTTGACCGCATTCCGCTCTTTTTTCAACGATGCGAAAAGCGTGTCGATGGTCTTGGCGGGGGAAGGCGCGGCCTCTACCGCTGCAGCAGGCTGTCCGTCCGCCGCATGACCAATGGCGACCACTCCCGAAATCGGGAGGCCGGAAAGCAGGAAACCCTGAGCGAGGATGATAGCCGTGCAAAAACGATTTGGGCGCATGGGTTAAAGCTTAACCCGGCTGCGCCCAATATCAAATGCAAACTTCTGCACTGTCAACAAAGTGATCCGCGAGATTGATCGCGAACCGCAGTCGCGATCAATCAGCCCTGACGAGCCTTGAAGCGCGGGTTCTGCTTGTTGATGATGTAGACGCGGCCCTTGCGGCGAACCAGGCGGTTATCGCGATGACGGGCCTTAAGCGCTTTAAGCGAATTCTTGATCTTCATTTTACTGGTCCGCAGTTTTGCACGGTTTCTGCCGTGCTTATTCAAACAATCAAAAGCGCGCAACGGGGCGCGCTCTTTTCGGTTGGCAGGCAGATACCCGTTTGAGCCATGCCTGTCAACACTTGGCCGCGTCTTTGCCTTAAAAGACTAGGCTTTTCCTGTGTGCAGAAGCTCGGTCACATGGCCCATCTTGCGGCCTGGCCGTGCTTCCGTCTTGCCATAGAGATGCACGAGACAGTCTTTTTTCGAAAGCCATGCCGGCACATCGTTGATGTCGTCACCGATCAGGTTGGTCATGACACAATCGGAATGGCGATCCGTGCTGCCGGGGGCAAGGCCCGAAACGGCGCGGATATGCTGTTCGAACTGCGAGATCACGCAAGCCGCTTCCGTCCAGTGGCCGGTATTGTGAACGCGTGGCGCCATCTCATTGGCAACCAGCGAACCATCCGGCAGGACAAAGAATTCGATGCCGATGACGCCGACATAATCGAGCGCGGCGAGAAGTTTTTCCGCCGATTGTACGGCAACAGCCCTTGCGGCATCGGAAAGGGCGGCCGGCACCGTCGAGGTGTGCAGAATGCCGTTCAGATGAACGTTTTCGGCCGGGTCGTAACAGGTGACGGTGCCGTCCTTGAAACGGGCGGCGATGATCGAAATCTCCCGTTCGAAGGCGATGAAGCTTTCGAGGATAAGCGGCACGCCGCCAAGGGCCGCAAAGGCGCCTGTAAGGTCATCGCCGCCCTTGAAGAGACGCTGGCCCTTGCCGTCATAACCCATCCGGCGGGTTTTCAGCACGCCCTTGCCGCCAAACGCAGCGAGAGCGGCTTCCAGCTCATCCTGACTGTCCACGGCGTGGAAATCGGCGGTCGGAATGCCGCAACCGTTGAGGAAACGTTTCTCCGTCAACCGGTCCTGCGAAGCGCTGAGCGCCTGCGCCGGCGGATAGACGGGCACGGAGGCGCTGAGTTTTTCGGCGGCCGCGACAGGCACGTTTTCGAATTCGTAGGTGACGACATCGCAGCGGCTTGCGAGCTCCGCAAGCGCCTTTTCGTCGTCATATTCCGCGACGATCTGGTCATTGCAAACCTGCGCGGCCGGACAATCGGCCTGCGGCTCCAGCACGATGGTGCGGTGGTTGAGGCGGGCTGCGGCCATGGCGAGCATGCGGCCAAGCTGCCCGCCGCCGATGATGCCGATGGTCAGGTTGGTCGTCTTTGCCATCACGTTTTTCGTCACTGGGTGCTATCCATGGGATATTCCGCGACGGCTGCCGACTGGCGGGCGCGCCAGGCATCCAGCCGGTCGGCGAGGTCCTCGTCGCTGAGCGCCAGAACCGCCGCGGCCAGAAGGGCGGCATTGATGGCGCCGGCCTTGCCGATGGCAAGCGTGCCGACGGGAATGCCTGCGGGCATCTGCACGATGGAATAGAGGCTGTCCTGACCGGACATGGTCTTTGACTGTACAGGAACCCCGAAGACCGGAAGCGGGGTCATGGCGGCCGTCATGCCCGGCAGGTGGGCGGCACCGCCCGCACCGGCGATGATGACCTTGAAGCCCTCGTCCTTTGCGCCGTTGGCAAAGTCATAAAGCCGGTCCGGGGTGCGGTGGGCGGAAATGATGCGGGCTTCATATTCCACGTCGAGCGCATCCAGCGTATCGGCGGCGTTCTTCATGGTTTCCCAGTCGGACTGGCTGCCCATGATGATGGCGACGGGGGGCGTTTCTGCTGTCACGTAATCTCTCCGGCTCAGGCGATGATATCGGGAATGACCTGGTCTTCCAGCTGGGTCATCTTGTCCTTGACGGCCAGCTTCTTCTTTTTCATGCGCTGTATTCTCAGCGCATCGCAGCTGGTCTGGATCATCGCGTTGATCGCCGCGTCATAATCCTCATGCTCCTGGCGCAGCCGCGCCAGCGTGAGCCTGATGTCCGCCTGGTCCTGATCGGGCATCTCGTCATCCCCATTTTATGCCGCCGGATCGGCTCCGGCGTGTATGTCATCCGTTCTGGAGGCTCTATCATCAAATCGCGGTAACGGGAAGTTATCCCTTGCGACCAAATTGCCCACTTATTGCCTTCATTTCGCCTTCGACAAGCGGCGCGATCCGTGTCACATTGCCGTCGTAAACCTGAAACTCCAGCGATGGAGAGCTGGAGGTAGGTTCAAAAAGGAAGGACGTGCCGCATGACCATTCAGGCTCATATTGCATCGCTCGAAAAGAAACACGGTGCTCTGGAGGAGGAGCTCGAAAGTATTCTTGCTTCCCCGTCGTCTGACGATAGAGAGATCGCGGACCTTAAACGTCGAAAACTGCGCCTGAAGGATGAACTGCAGAGGCTCAAAGCCTCGACAAGACATTGAATTATGCCAGGCCGCCGGCCCTCGATGAATGAGGGGCGGGCGGTCTGAGCCTCTCAAGCTCTGGCGGCGAAAACCTGCTGCCAGAGCTTTTTTATTGCCGGATTTTAGAATGGCAGCCCGTCCCACAGCAGTTTCAGCGCCGCAATCAACGCCATGGCATACATCAGCGGGTAAAACACGGCCGGTTTCAGATATTTTACCACCCTTGCGCCGGCAAGCGTCGCCAGCATCGCCACCGGCAGCAGGGTGGCCGAGGTCTTGAGGTTCGTTGCGTCGAGCGCGCCGAGAGCGAAATAGGGGATGAGCTTGATTGCGTTCATGATGGCGAAGAAACGCACGCTCATGCCGGTATAGGTCTTGGGATCGAGCTTCAGCGGCAGGACATAAATCTGAAAGGGCGGTCCACCGGCATGGGCGACGAAGCTCGCATAACCGGACAGGCTGGACCAGAGTGTCGCGGCGGCCGGTCTTTGCGGTTTGGCCGGAATTTCCTGGCCTTTGCGGCTCTTGAAGCTCTCGTAAAAATAACGCAGCACGAACAGGATCGTGACCGAGGCGACGACAAGCCGCATGGCATTTGCGGAAATGAGGCTGGATGTCGCCCAGCCGAGTGCGATGCCGGCGATGGCGCCGGGCAGCATGATGAGCAGCGTTTCCCGGTGATTGTGCCCTCGCCACGCCCAGAGAGCCACGATATCCATGACGATCAGGATCGGAAGGAAGATCGCCGCCGCCTGCACGGGCGAAACGGCAAGTGCCATCAGTGGCACGCCCATCAGTGCCAGCGCGCCGCCAAGCCCCCCCTTGGAAAGGCCGACAAGCACGACTGCGGGGATGGCGACGAGATAAAAATGAAAATCGGTCAGCATGGATGTATGGTTGATCCTTTCGCCGGTCCGGTTTATCGGATTTGTCATATGAAAACGAGTGCAGATCGCGCCATAAGCGTCCTCTGCCTGAAATGGACGAAACGATGAGCATTGTTGAAGACCGTTGCCGCCTTGTCCTGATCGTTCCGCAAGCGGACGATGTGCAAAAGCAGGTGACAGATGTGGAAGACGCGCTGCGGGGCGGCGATGTCGCTTCGGTCATCATTCCGCAATATGGTCTGGATGACGCCGCCTTCCAAAAACGCGCGGAACTGATCGTGCCCGTCGTCCAGAAGGCCGGGGCGGCAGCGCTCATCGCCGGTGACAGTCGGGTCGCCGGTCGGGTCAAGGCGGATGGCCTGCATGTGGTCGGCAATGCCGAGGCGCTTGCCGAGGCGGTGGAAAAATTCACGCCGAAGCTGATCGTTGGCGGCGGCACTGCGGACGACCGTCACAAGGCGCTGGAGCAGGGCGAGTGCAATCCGGACTATGTGTTCTTTGGAAAGCTGGAAGGCGATATCAAGCCGGAGGCGCATCCCAAAAATCTGGCACTTGGCGAGTGGTGGGCGTCGATGATCGAAATCCCGGCCATCGTCATGGGCGGCACGGATCCGTCGTCGGTGCTTGCCGTTGCCGAAACCGGCGTGGAGTTCGTGGCGATGCGCAGCGGTGTTTTCGACAATGCCAGCGGCGCTGCCCAGGCCGTTTCTGAAATCAACGCCCTGCTTGACGAAAAAGCGCCACGGTTTGACGGTTGATACAGGCGATGATCATGCGCTCCGTTCACCTCTGCCTTTCCGTTTCGCTGCTGGCGCTTGCTTTCGGCGCGCCGGCGGGTGTCGCTTTTGCCCAGTCCGGGCCGCAGAGCGAAAGCAATGCGCTTTCCCGCCAGCTGGAAAACGAGGCTCAGCCGACCCGTCAGGGCAGGGTGCAATCCGAAGAGCAGAAGGACTTGCAGCCTTCTGCAGGCGTGAATGTCTATCAGCGCATGGGCGCGGATCTGCCGGCCCTGCCGCCGGAAAAGGAATTCAAGGGCCGGGTGGACGAAGCCTATGGCCATTTCCAGCGCGGCGAATATGTGCAGGCGCTCGACAAGGCACTGAACCGTGCCCAGAACGGCGATGCGGCTGCCCAGACGCTGGTAGCGGAAATGATGTCGCGGGGTCTCGGCATCGCCCGCGACGAAAAGACCGCCACTTTCTGGTATCAGCAGGCGGCTGGCGGCGGCGATCCCGTCGCCATGTTCAAATTCGCGTTGATCCTGATGGAAGGCAAATTCGTCACCCGTGACAAGGCAAAGGCTGACGATTTCATGCGGCGTGCGGCGGAAGCCGGCAATGCCTCTGCCCAGTTCAACTGGGGCCAGATTCTGGTTTCGGAAAATCCCGGTGCCAAGGGGCTCTTGATGGCCTTGCCGTTCTACGAAAAATCCGCCGATCAGGGCATTGCCGACGCGCAATATGCGGTCTCGCAAATCTACTGGACGGTCAAGGATGTGCCGGCCGAGAAGAAAGCCAAGGCGCGGGACTGGCTGATGCGGGCCGCGAAGGCGGGTTACGATACGGCGCAGGTCGATCTCGGCATCTGGCTCGTCAATGGTTTTGGCGGCGAGCGCAATCTGGATGAGGGCTTCCGCTGGCTTTATGGCGCGGCACAACGCGGCAATGTCGTGGCGCAGAACAAGGTGGCGCATCTTTACGTGCAGGCGCTCGGCACCCGGCCGGATCCCGTGGAGGCGGCCAAATGGTATGTGCTTTCCCGCCGCGCCGGTCTGAAGGATCCGAGGCTCGAGGACTTTTATCTCGGCATCACCGACGAGCAGCAGAAAAAGGCGATCGAAGCGGCAAATCGTTTCCGCCCGACGTGATGCAACTGCCTTTCCTTCGTCGCCGACATTCTCATTCGGGCTTTTTGCCTTGAATTTCCGCGCGTTTTGTGGTCTTGAACCGCAAACTTTCAATTCAAGAAAATAATGACGTGCCTGCCCGTTGCACTTCGGGCGGCTCGCAAGCTTTCCAGGAAACAACATCGATGGCCCGTTCAGCCCTTCTCAATGTCATGGTTCAGGCCGCCATCAAGGCGGGTAAGTCTTTGTCGCGTGACTTCGGTGAAGTGCAGAACCTTCAGGTTTCGGTCAAGGGACCGAGTGACTTCGTGTCTCAGGCAGACCTCAAGGCCGAAAAGATCGTGCGCGAGGAGTTGATGAAGGCCCGCCCGACCTACGACTTCCTGGGCGAGGAAGGCGGCGAGGAAAAGGGCACGGATGGCGCGCATCGCTGGATCGTCGATCCGCTTGATGGCACCACCAACTTCCTGCACGGTATTCCGCATTTCGCGGTATCCATCGCGCTGGAGCGGAACGGTGAAGTTGTTGCCGGCGTGATCTTTAACCCGGCCACCGACGAGCTTTACACCGCCGAGCGCGGCGGCGGCGCGTTCCTCAACGATCGCCGCATCCGCGTTGCCGCGCGCAAGGCGCTGACCGATTGCATCATCGGCTGTGGCGTGCCGCATCTTGGCCGTGGCAATCACGGCAAGTTCCTGGTCGAGCTTCGCCATGTCATGGGTGAGGCCGCAGGCATTCGTCGCATGGGCGCGGCTTCGCTGGACCTCGCTTATGTTGCGGCGGGCCGTCTCGATGGTTTCTGGGAAGCGGACCTCTCGCCCTGGGACATGGCGGCCGGTCTGGTGCTGATTCGTGAAGCCGGCGGTTTTGCTTCCGATGCCAAGGGCGGCGCGGATATCTTCGGCAGCGGCAGCGTTGCTGCCGGTAACGAATATATCCACAAGGCGCTTGTTGAGGTCGCCAATCGCCCGGTGCCGGGTCGCTGATGCATTTTCGGCAGATAACCTGCCGTTTTCTGCAAGTTTTAGACGCCCGGTGAATTTTCGCCGGGCGTTTTCGTTTTCCATTGCCGGCTGCTCATCCAGTTTCCTGAAATGCCTGTGACGAAAGACCGGCTTTTCGCTTCAAATCGTCGCAATTTTCAAATAGCTTCCGCTTGATACGTGACCAGAGGGAATGCGAACGTTATGGCGGATTCGGAGCTGCTCGATCTTGGTGTCGAGAAACCGGTGACCACGCGGCAATACAGCCACAAGCTGTCCAGCCCCACACCCTTTCTCTGGACGATGGTTCTGTTTCTGATCCTCGTCGGCTTTCTGGCGGCCATTCTCTATCGGCAGGCGCACACCGCCTTCATGACCAATCCGGGGCTCAACGGCTTCATTCTCGGCGTGCTCGCCATCGGCATCATTCTGGTGTTTACGCAGACCATGAGCCTGCGGTCTGAAGTTCGCTGGTTCAACGCTTTCCGCGCCGCCGGCAGCGTCGAAAAGGTCGGCCGTGCACCAAAACTGCTGGCACCGATGAGCACGCTTATCGGCAAGCGCGGCGAAGTCCGGCTGTCCACCGTCACGCAGCGCACGATCCTCGATTCCATCGCCACACGTCTTGATGAATCGCGTGACACATCGCGTTATCTCGTCGGCCTGCTGGTGTTTCTCGGCCTGCTCGGTACATTCTGGGGTCTGATCGGCACCATCGGCGCCATCAGCAATGTCATCCAGTCGCTCGATCCGAGCGCGGGCGACAGCAACGATATTCTGAGCTCGCTGAAGGCTGGTCTCACCGCGCCGCTGGCGGGCATGGGAACGGCGTTCTCCTCCTCGCTGCTCGGTCTTTCGGGCTCGCTGATTCTCGGTTTCCTCGATCTTCAGGCCGGTCGCGCACAGAACCGATTTTATACCCAGCTGGAAAACTGGCTTTCATCGGTAACGGATACGTCGGCGGAGGGGCCGAGGGAGTTCAAGGCCGCTGAACCGGGCGCCGTGGTCAGCACCGAGCGCTCGCTGGCGGCCATGACCAGCCTTGCCGAAGGAATTCAGGGCCTCGTCAAGAATATGCGCAGCGAACAGCAGATGCTGCGCGACTGGATCGAGGCGCAGCAGGAAGAATCGAAATCGCTCCGCCGCACGCTCGACCGGCTTTCGACGCGTATCGACAGCGAGACAAAATCCCCCGGACGCACCCGGCACGATAACGGGAGCGAGTAGCCATGGCGCTTGCGCGCAACCGCCGCCGCGACAGGGGTGTGGATTATTGGCCGGGTTTCGTCGATGCGCTGTCGACGCTGCTCATGGCCATCATGTTTCTGCTGACGGTTTTCGTGCTGGCGCAATTCGTGCTGTCGCGGGAAATTACCGGCAAGGACGAGGTGCTGACCCGCCTCAATAGCCAGATTGCCGAACTGACCGAACTTCTCGCCATGGAAAAGGGCAACAAGCAGGATATCGAGGATGCGCTTGCGAGCCTGCAATCCACACTTGCGGCTTCGGAAAACGAGCGTTCGCGCCTGCAGGCGCTTCTCGACGCGGGATCGGGCAATAATGCCAACGCCAATGCCCGGATCGGCAGCCTGACCGGCGAGCTGGATGAGCAGCGGCAGGCGAATTCCCGCGCCTCCGCGCAGATCGAATTGCTGAACCAGCAGATCGCGGCTCTGAGGGCGCAGATCGCTTCCGTCGAAGCCGCCCTGCAGGCATCGGAGGCCAAGGACGCCTCGTCTCAGGTCAAGATCGCCGATCTCGGCCGTCGCCTCAATGTCGCACTGGCTCAGCGCGTGCAGGAATTGAACCGTTATCGCTCGGATTTCTTCGGTCGGCTGCGTGAAATCCTTTCGGACCGCGAAAACATCCGCATCGTCGGTGACCGTTTCGTCTTCCAGTCGGAGGTGCTCTTTCCTTCCGGTGGCAACGAACTCAATCCGGAAGGGCAGGCGGAGATGGAGAAGCTGGCGGTTGCGCTGCTCGATCTCGCCAAGGAAATTCCGGCGGAGATCAACTGGGTGCTGCGCGTGGATGGCCATACGGATAATGTCCAGCTTTCCGGTTCCGGCCGCTACCGCGACAACTGGGAGCTTTCTTCTGCCCGTGCGACATCGGTGGTGAAATTCCTGATTTCCAAGGGCGTACCGGCAAACCGGCTGGTTGCCGCCGGTTTCGGCGAATATCAGCCGATTGCCGAAGGTGGCTCACCGGAAGCGCGCCAGCAGAACCGCCGTATCGAACTCAAGCTGACCGAGCGCTGAATCACGGCCCCGTCATGACCGTTGCCTTCTGGCGAAAGTAAATTTACGTTCGCGTAAAAGTAATTCCGTCATATCTGGGAGGGGCTGATGGAACGCTATGATGTGATTGTCGTCGGCGCGGGGCTTGCGGGGCTGGTGGCGGCCACTGAGGCGGCCGAGCGTGGTTTCAGCGTCTGTGTCGTAGATCAGGAGGGGGAGCAGAACCTCGGAGGCCAGGCCTTCTGGTCGCTGGGCGGGCTGTTTTTCGTCGATAGTCCCGAGCAGCGCCGGATGCGGGTGCGAGACAGTCTCGATCTTGCCCGGCAGGACTGGTTTGGTTCGGCCGGTTTCGATCGCCCCGAGGACCTTTGGCCGCGTCGCTGGGCGGAGGCCTATCTTGATTTCGCGGCCGGCGAGAAACGCGAATGGCTGCATCGCATGGGCATGCGCTGGTTTCCCGTGGTTGGCTGGGCCGAGCGCGGCGGCTCTTTGGCGGATGGTCACGGCAATTCCGTTCCGCGCTTTCATGTCACATGGGGCACCGGTCCCGGAGTACTCGCGCCCTTCGTCAAGAAAGCACAGGACATGGCGGCAAGCGGTCGATTGACTTTCTGCTTCCGCCATCAGGTCGACCGTCTGGAAACGACCGATGGCCGGATCGCTGGCATTTCCGGCGTCGTGCTTGCCGCTGATCCGGTTCTTCGTGGCCAAAAAAGCAGCCGCGATGCCGAGGGTGACTTCCGCTTTTCCGCCTCCGCGGTCATCGTCAGTTCCGGCGGCATCGGTGGCAATCAGGAACTGGTGCGGCGCAACTGGCCGGTGGAGCGTCTGGGCAGGCCGCCGGAAAATATGGTCTGTGGCGTGCCCGCGCATGTGGATGGCCGCATGATCGGCATTACCGAAACCGCTGGCGGGGCCGTCATCAACCGGGACCGCATGTGGCACTATACCGAGGGTGTGAAAAACCACGATCCGATCTGGCCGAACCACGGCATTCGTATTCTTCCTGGCCCGTCATCTTTCTGGTGCGATGCCGATGGAAACCGGCTCGATGCTCCCGCCATGCCGGGCTTCGATACGCTCGGTACGCTGAAGATTCTGGGTGAGCGCGACAGCAGCCACAGCTGGTTCATTCTGACAGTCAGAAGATGATAGCCAGTTCCCGGGCGGTTTGTCTCAAACACCGATCGATCGCTTGGTAGGCTGGCGCTGCAAGGCGTCCAGGTGTGGCTTGACCCACACTCCGATCGACCAGCGTGTCTTTCCCTGGACCTGTCGGCCGCCCGGGAGCGCCTTGCGGTGAGGCTTTGCCTCGGCATTTGCTAGTGACCCAAGAAGGGCCTGACCGCGTTGGTCACATGACTGTCCTGTCCATGCATCTGACCGTG